>NZ_JAQUHV010000008.1 GCF_028681615.1 Sulfuricurvum sp. | reverse complement strand
CTGAAGGGTTTTTGGCGATATAATCAAGAGCTTTTTGCCCATCATCGATTGATGTTACTTTGTATCCATGCTTATCTAAAACGGAACTGAGCAGTTGTTGATTAGTTGCCGAATCGTCTACACATACGATATGAAATGTTTTTTGATTAATATTGCTCATTTAATTATGCTTACTTAACTTTCATATATTGAGTTTTAAGGTAAATAAAAATGCCTAAAAATCGGTTTTGGAAATCATAAATTTACTCCACCAAAATAGACTTATTAACTATTATAACTTTGAAGTTAAAATATGTTGTTGTTAAATATAATTATAATACTAAAAGGTTTTAAAAGTGTTTTTACAAACTTAAATTTTGCATAAATTATATTTAATACTCAATTCGGATCTTATGAATGGAAAATGGATTCCACTCAATAATGGAAAAAGAGACTAGATTTAACAAACTATATAGAATAAATCTGAGTGAAAAGCAAAATAAAAAAATAGCCTTGAAAATATAAAGCTATAATTAAACATAATAAAGATAAAAATTAATCAATTATATTTTTATCTATTAATTATTTCTAAATATAAGAAAGGATTTGTATGAGTCATTTTCTAAATATCTCTCTTCTCTACGTCGAGGATGAAGAAGGGATCCGTAATTCAGTTGCCCGAACTCTTTCGATGATAACAGATAAGATAGCCACTGCAGAGAATGGTGTTCAAGCCTTGGAATATCTCAAATCCCATACGGTTGATCTTATTATCACCGATATACGGATGCCTGAAATGGACGGACTCAGCTTCATCGAAAAACTTCGACTGAAGGGGATCGATACACCGGTTATCATCACATCCGCATTTAATGAGATCGAATTTCTGAACAAAGCGATTGATCTCAAAGTGGAAAAATTTATCAATAAACCGATACGTGTTACTGATTTGATCGAAGTTATTAGCCGTATAGCCGAGATTATTGAGAATAAGCGGCAGCTTCGAATTCGTATACAAGAGCTTGAGCATTATCGTCAGGCTATCGATCAAACCAATTTTGTCATCCGTATTACAAATGATGGAACCATTATCGATATAAATAAAGACCTCAAAAACTATTTTAATAATCACTGCTGCATAAAGCACCCTTTGTTAACCATCAAAGATTTTTTTACTTCTGAAGTGAGTGAAGAGATACTAAAGTATTGCAATGATTATAAAGTATTGAGTAAAACGGTGTCACTTACAATGGATAATGAGCGTTATACCGTTTTATTTACCGCTTTTGCTTCTAGACTCGAAGAAAATAGTATCCAAGAAATCTCAATAATGATCAGTGATATTACCCCTGTTGTCAAAGAGAAAGAAGAGACGATCAATCGGCTCTATACTGACCCGCTGACAGGTCTTCCAAACCGTATCAAACTGTTTGAAGAGTTGGCCAAAAATGAATCGACTATGGCTCTTCTACTGATTGATATTGAAAATTTTTCTAATATTAATCATCTGTACGGTTTCGAAGCCGGAGATGAAATACTGCTGCACATGGCCCACATATTAAAAGATTATTGGCCGGATCAACGTCCTAGAACTCTTTATCGTACCGATACCGACCATTTTGTGATTCTAACCGAAAAAATGGCAAACTTTGAGCGCGATACGGCGGAAGATCTCGCACTCAAACTCATTAAACGGATCGAAAATGAGAATTTTGTCATTGCGAAGACTCTTAGCATCAATATCGGTGTCACCATGGCCGCCAGCTGTATCGGAGAACATGATCTTTTCAGTGAAGCATCGATGGCATTAACGGTTGCTAAGAGTCGCAAAGTACCGTTTATGTGTTTTGCCGACCTCAATGGAATTCGGGAGATGTTTAAATCCAATCTCATTATGCAGAATAAGATAAAAACCGCATTGAGTGAAGATCTGATTGTTAACTACTATCAGCCGATTGTAGATAGCAGTGGCTCGTTGGTTAAATACGAAGCGCTCGTACGTATGATAGATCCCGAAGAACCGAACAACATATTCACACCCTTTCATTTTCTGGATATAGCACGACAATCAAAAAACTATCCCTTATTAACCCGTAAAGTAATGACGAACGCATTTAGAGATTTTGGTGAGAGTTCTATTGATTTTAGTATTAATCTCTCTTTTGATGATATCGCCAATCCAGAAACCACAACTTGTTTAGAAGAGCTGTTTCAACGCTATCCCAAAGCCAATGTCACATTGGAGATTTTAGAAAGCGAAGGATTAAAAGATATTGATGAAACCCTCCGTTTTTTCAATTATATGAAAGGGTTTGGAGCCAAGATTGCTATCGATGACTTTGGAAGCGGATATTCCAATTTTGCCTATTTCTTCGACATGCCGCTGGATATCTTGAAAATTGACGGTTCTGTCGTCAAACGGATTCATGAATACCGGGGGTATCTTGCACTCGAGACGATTGTCAAGTTTGCCAACAACCTTGGCGTGAAAACCGTCGCAGAATTTGTCGAAGATGCGACAATTTTTGATAAACTGAAAACTCTGGGTGTTGATATGTTCCAAGGATACTATTTTGCTCAACCTAAACCTTTTGAGGCACTGTAAGGAAGCTGATGCGTAATTATCTTGCCCACTACCGTTTTAGTACAAAATTATTGCTGCTGATTGTTCCTCCTCTTCTTGTCATCGTCTATTTGACGATGGGCGATATCATGCGTCTATATGCCAAATACCACAAACTTGAAGAGATGGAACAATCGATCCAAATCTCAATCCAAGTTGCATCGCTTGTTCATGAAATACAGACTGAAAGAGGTATGTCAGCTGGTTATCTGGGATCAAACGGCGCACAATTTGCCAAGCAATTGAGTACACAACGCAAAAATGTAGATATTCAATATGATGCCCTTAAGGCACTGATGTCGCATTACAACAAAGCCGTATGCAATCCTAAAATAAGAGAAGCTTGCAACAAGCTCGATAAAATCGGAATGATACGCAACAAAATCAGCACCTACTCCATGAGTGTACAACAGGAACTGGATTTTTATACCCGTATTATTACCTTGTATTTAAATGACATATCCTCAATTTCCAAAGATTCCAACGACCCATTCCAAATGCGTGAAATTGCCGCATACGCAAGTTTCTTGAATGCAAAAGAGCGGTTGGGAATCATACGTGCCATCGGTGCCAATACTTTTGCACACCACCGGTTTGAACCGGGGATGCGTACCAAACTCACGATGACAGTCGCTGAAAAGAAGCTCTACCTTTCCTATTTTTCTACGTATGCAAGTAATAAATCGGTTGCTATTTTTAACCAGACCATGGAAACGCATTCTTTTAGGGAATTGAGTCTGTTGGAAGAGATGCTGATGGAAAGCAATAATGATGCTGTTTTTGACATCAATCCGGAAGTTTGGTTTGATCTCATTACTCAGAAGATGGATGTCATGAAAAATATTCAACAATCGCTTTCCATCCAAATGATCAATTATATCAATATGGAACGTTCCCAAATCTATCAGAATCTGTTAGTTACTTTTGCATTGTATATACTTATGTTTGGGGGAATTTTTGTCATTGCCGGGTACATTTCTAAAGAACTCTATGTAGAAAACAATGATCAGCAGAAAATTCTTTCTCAACAGAAGAAGATACTGCTGATGCATGAGATGATCGACAACAACGTTATTACATCACGCACTGATCTTCATGGGGTTATAACCGATGCTTCCGAAGCATTTTGCCAGATCAGCGGTTATAGCAAAGAAGAACTGATCGGGCAGAGTCACCGTATCATCCGCCATCCGGATATGCCGTCTTCACTTTATCAAGAGTTATGGGACACCATTCAAGTAGATCAAACATGGATAGGCGAGATCAAAAACCGCAAGAAAAACGGGGAGTTTTACTGGGTTAAGGCGGTGATCTCGCCGCTTTTTGACAACAATGGAATCAAGATCGGATATAGCGCTATTCGCCACGATATTACCGATGAAAAACTTCTTTCTGAGGAAGAGGAAAAGCTAAAAGTTTTTTCATTGCGGATGACTTTAGCGTTACAGGCAGGCAATGTCGGTATCTGGGAGTGGGATTATGCCAGTAACACGTTGATATGGGATGATAGAATGTATGAAATATATGGAATTGAACCATTACAAAAAAGCAATCCTTATACGATGTGGAGTAATGCGATAGATCACGATGATAAGCCTAAGGTTGAAGAAAATTTGAACAATGCAGTCAAAAATAACGGCGAATATTGTGCGGATTTTTGGATCACTACTCCTAATGGAGAGAGACGCTATATACGTGCACTGGGGAAAAATGAAGTCAATCAATCGGGTGTTGCTTATCGCATGGTTGGTATCAATATGGATATTACTGAACAAAAACATACGGAAGAGCATCTGAATGAATTGGTAAAAAGAGAGACTTCTAAACGTCTTGAACAGGAAAAGCTTCTTATCCAGCAATCTAAACTTGCCGCTATGGGGGAAATGATCAGCATGATCGCCCATCAATGGCGTCAGCCGTTAAACGCGGTGGGTGTGCTTTCACAGGAGATCCGGCTCAAATACCAGTTTAATGCTTTGGATCAAAAAGAACTCGATCTTCTCAGTGAAGAGATTCAGAAATATTTAGAGTATATGTCAAAAACAATTGATGATTTTCGAAACTTCTTCAAGCCATCCAAAGAAGTCAAATCCTTTGATGTCGTCAAGGCAATAAATGATTCGCTAAGTATTGTGGGGAAACAGCTTGAAAATCATAATATTGAAATTATGCTCGATGCAAAATGTACGGATAATTCTATGGATTCTTCTCAAGCGTATGTTCTAACCGGATATGAAAGTGAATTTAAACAAGTGATCATCAACATCATCAACAATGCACGTGATGCAATTGATGACCATGTAAAAAAAGCTCCTATACAGCATAAATTTATTCATATAAATGTGGTGCGTTCAACAAATGAGATAATTATCACTGTAACCGACAATGGAGGGGGTATTCCAACAGAAATGTTGGATACAATTTTTATTCCTTACATCTCTACTAAAGAAGAGCAGCAGGGAACAGGATTGGGCCTCTATATGTCCAAGCTTATTATCGAACGTAATATGCGCGGGCAATTAAGTGCACGAAACACACAGTTGGGTGCTGAATTTAAAATTGTTTTACATGTAAATTGATGCAGTCAGTAGGGGTCGGTTCAGGAAACGGAAAATATAGCACGCTAAGCTAAAGTGATATGTCTAAGCGGCCTGAATTTGCCTTCTTTGATTTTGATAATACACAAATCAAGTATTTTTCGCATATTCTATTCCTCTCATAAACAATAGACAAAGCAGTCATGTTAATATACGAAAAACACTGTCGAAATTATTTATATACGGAAACTAAAAAATTAGGTTTTCCGGCATAACGGATTTATCTTAAATACAGAAAAATAGATTATAAAGGCAAGGATTATAATATCTGAGATTCATACTTATGTATGTTTTCTATTGTAGTACTAAGTATTTATTAATTTACACATTGCAATATACTATTCTATTTCTTCACTCACACACCGCACATGCACCGATTCTTTTTTCGGTGCGGTTGCGATACCTCCGAGTTTGAATCCTACGACGTACGCTTCTTTGTCGTTCAAAAAATCGCTTGTCCAGTAATACCGCTGCATCATGACTCCGAAAAACTTCATATCGACCGTAGGGCGGGCAAACGCGTAATCGACGATACCGTAGAGTTCATCCGTAGTCGGCAGACGCCATGAACGCCCATAGAGGGTAAGATTGCTGCACATCTCTTTGGCATCATCATACGTATATTTGACCCGTTTATCGGTTGCGTCGAGAGGAAGCCACGTAATTCCGGAATACGGATCGACAACCCCTTCCGGTGTAATACGATACTCTCGTATTCGTTGAGCTTTTACTTCATTCGTACAGGCTGCTGAGATACGTTTCCAACCGGGAGAGAGGGTAATATTACGCTCTTTGGGATAAAAGCTGTACCCGAGCATCGGGATAATGCCGCCATCTCCCTGACTCCCGGTTCCGATCTCTGTGTTATCGGCAGCCGTTTGATCCGACGACCAATAACTGTATCCGGTATTAAACGGGGTGGTTTTTGGAAGATGATAAATCTCTTCAATACTCATCAAACGCCACCCGCTTCCAAGCGATCGACAATACTCTCCTGCAGCTTCTTGGGTAAAGTCTTCACTTGTAGACAAATGAATCTCTCCCCACACTGCCGGAGTGATTAAAATGAATGAAAGGAGCGCTTTAGAGAGTTTCACAATAACCAGCGAGAAGTCCGTCTCGAACTTTTTCATACGAAGCTTTTCCGACAAGTTTTTTCACAATGGCAAGCCCAAAGCAAATTGCCGTTCCCGGACCGCGTGAGGTCATCACGTTGGCACTCTCAACAACAGCATGCTTATCTCCCTGAAATCCGGATACTTCGATCTCTTCTTCAATGCCCGGATAGCAGGTATACCCCTCTTTAAGGACTCCGGCCGCATTCAGTGCAAACGGAGCGGCGCAGATAGCTCCGATATTTTTCCCTTTGGAATCCATCTCTTTGAGCAGGTTTTGAACCGTTGCATCGGAAGCCAACGCTTTTGTGCCGCCCCAACCTCCGGGCAGAACGATCATGTCGAGATCATCGGCACTTAGCCCTTTGATCGGACGGTCTGCCTGCATAATAACCCCATGTGCCCCTTTGACGGAAAGTCTTGCATCCAGTGACCCCATGATTACCTCTATCCCACCTCGACGCAAAATATCTATGATACAAATTGCTTCAATTTCTTCAAATCCTTCAGCTATAGGCACTAAAACTTTTGGCATAACAACTCCTTTTGATCACTGTTTTTAATTCAATTTATGTAATGTAAAACAACAGATAGAACTATATTTTTGTTTTAGAAACAATTAATACAATACTTAATACAATTAATTAAGTGCATAACTGTATTCTAATGCATTGTTCGTAAATATCCAAAGGAGAGATGATGAAAAAAGTATGTGAATATTCAAGATTGCTTTTTATCACGATGTTTTTGCTAACAAGTATTTCAGCTTTTGCAGCAATTGAAGAAAATCAAGGTTTATTTCACCAGCGGATAAAACTTTTTACCGGTTCTGAAGATGATCCCTACGTCGCCTATTTTCCTATAGAAGTAACACAGCCGGGACGAATCGATATCCGGGCAAAAATCACGAACTATGACAGCGATAAAGTTTATAAACTTGGGGACATTCCTTTCGAATGGGCGTTGGTGGATTCTCGGTTTTTCGATGGCAAAAAACCGATAAAACCTAATGAATTTCAACAATTCATTCAACAAGTAAATAAATATAATCCGGCCGAATATCTTGCCGGAGATGAGATACGTACCGTCGCAAAAATCGTAACAGATGCCCCAAAAGCTGTTAAAACAACTGTCAAATCACTTTTGGGATACAAAAAAAAGAAAAAACAGCCTCCTGTGTATTTGCATAAAATATCTGAAAATTTTGAATACGCGGATTTTGCTGAAAACCGCCGCATACCGTTTTTTCACGATGTCAATTTAAATGAATTGGGGGAAACCCAAGGGATGTATTTTTTAATCCTAAAAAATACCAGCCATTCTCTCACGCCCGAGTTTGAAATCACTGTTTCTTTTCCGGGGACCCAGCAATCTGTAGACGAAGAGTTCTTAAAATCCAAGGACCTCGGCATCACAAATATCAGCGTAAATGAAAACAATCAAATCACGGTTACGCTCAAAAATATAGGAGAAGGTGTAATACCAGAAACTATTTATAAATCTAAAGGCAAAAGTGCAGTTACCCTTTTACTGCAAATCGACGGCAAAAATTGGGGTGGACAGACATTGGAAGGATTAGATCCTGAGCGCAAATTAGCAAAATCCGGCGCTGAAGTGACAATGGTATCGAATGCCAAAATCACAAAACCGACCAAAGTAACTGCAACCTTAGTCATACCGTCCTTTAAAGACGCTAATCTTCAAAACAACACATTGAGTAAAACACTTGATATACAGCCGACAAAATTACAACCCGTATATCAAATGCGTCAATAACCCTAAAGGATGTATTATGAACTCTAAAATAATATCCGGTTTATTCCTGACAACGCTGTTAGGTTTGCAGTCTCTTCATGCCGAAACCACTATTCGGCCTGGAGTATGGGAATACACATCTACTATCAAAAGTCAAAGTGGCGAAATAGAAAAATCTATGGCTCAAATGAACCGGCAAATGGCATCACTCCCGCCTGAGCAACGTAAAATGATGGAAAAGATGATGGCTTCGCAGGGTGTTACACAAAATGCCAAAGGGACCACAGTGAGAGTCTGCGTCACAAAAGAAAATACCAAAGAAGGTTTAATACCGCCATCAGATGGACAATGCCAGCAAAAAGTTCTTCGCCGCAGCGGAAATACCGTTTGGTTCAAATTTACCTGCAAAGGAAATCCTCCGAGTACAGGAGAGGGGGAATTCACTTTTGTTGGGGATAATGCGTATAAAGGTAAAACAACTATACGGACAACGTCAGAAGGTAAAACAGAAGTTATACAAATGGATCAAACGGGGAAATGGATTTCAAACGATTGTAAAAAAGTCAGCAGTATTCCGACAAAGAATTGAATTTAAGCCGAAAAAAATAATTCCCCGTACAAAGCGGGGAAAAGATCTTTATTTTACTTTTTCCATGTATTCACCCTCAACGGTGTTAACACGAATAATATCACCCTCAAGGACATGATAAGGGACTTGAACCACTGCACCGGTTTCAAGCGTAGCCGGTTTTTTAGAAGCACTTGACGTATCGCCTTTGAAGTTCGGCGGAGTTTCAACGATTTTAAGTTCCATGATTTCAGGTGCTTCGACACTGATTGCATTGCCGTTATGAAAGATCATTTGAACATTGGTACCGTCTTTGATCCATTTCATTGCATCTTCGCATTGTTCGTACGTAAGACCGAGTTGTTCATAGCTCTCGTTATCCATAAACTGAAGCATTTCACCGTCATCATACAAAAATTGCATTGTTGAATGCACAAGATTCGGTACTTCGAATTTATCACCTGCATGAATGGTTTTTTCGATCACTTTACCGTTCAAAAAACTCTTTACTTTACAACGGACAAACGCCGCCCCTTTACCCGGTTTAACGTGTTGAAACTCGACGACTTTATACGGAACGCCCGTAATCTCCAAACGTACACCTTTTTTGATATCACCCATACCGACTGTTGCCATCAGGAAACCTTTTACTATCTTTATTTGTCCGAATTTTACCCGAAACTGCGTCAAATTTCAAACTTGATGTAACTTATGGTATTATCTTAACCATTAACACCTCCTTGTTTAAAGGGTTTTTAGCTCGGTTCAATTCGTTAAAGTGTATAATATTCCTTATATATTTAATTACAATCACAAATACATCACAAGGATTATGTTTATGACAGCCCTTTCACGTGTCTTCAGCGCATCGCTCTTGATCGGTTCATGCCATCTCATGGCTTCGGGCCTTTCGCTCCCTGCCGCGTTGGAAATTTTAGAAAACAACAACCTTGAAATCCGTTCTGCCAATCTCGACGTCCGAAGTGCTTCAAGTGATACGGCAATCGCAAAAGGCTACAATTACGGCTCACTCGATTTTACCGAGACAGCAAGCCGCTCAAATGATGCAGGAAATGTTTTTGGCTTTAAACTCAGTTCACGGGAAGCAACATTTAGAGATTTCAGTGCGGATGAGTTTATGGCAGGTATCGGATATGATACACCACCTAGTCGTTTAAATTATCCCGGCTACCAAAACTATTTTCAAAGCAAACTGACCTATATGCTTCCTCTTTACACAGGAGGCAAACTCAGCGCGTACAGTGATATCAGTGAAAAGATGGAAAAGATCAAAAAACTCGATGCAGAACAGATGAAAACTGAAAAACGCTATGAATTGCGCAAAAGCTATTACGATATGGCACTCCTTCAAAACAGTCTCGATCATATGAAAATAATCCATAAAAATATTACGACACTGGAACATACTACCGATATGATGATCCAAGAAGGGTATGCCAAAAAAGTCGATCTTCTCGAAGTAGAAGCCCGAAAGGCGAACGTTGAGCGCAGTATCACCGAAATGGAAGCGAATAAAAAGCTCCTTTACCATTACATCAGCTTCCTTTTGAATGAAAATGTCACTGAAATTGAACTCCCGAAAAAAGATTACCCCTCATCAGCCGTCAGTGAATCAGACGTATTGGCAAACAATACCGATTTGCAAAAAGCGTCTCAAGGGTTGGAAATCCGTGAAAAAATGGTTGATGTGGCCTATGCCCCTTTTCTCCCTCAAATCGGTGCATTTGCAGAAGCTTCCAGTGCAGATAATACATTCTTAGGAAATTTTAACGATCATAAAGCGTTTACGATCGGTGCAAAACTCAGTTGGAATCTCTTTAACGGTGCAATTGATAATAACAGCCTCGAAAAAGCCCGTATCGAAAAGCTTAAAACCGTGACACAGGTAGAACTCGCCAAAAAAGGGATTGCGCTACAATACGACAAAATCCGTACCGAAATCGAGAGCCTGAACTCTCAAATTACCAGTCTTGAAAAAGAGTTGGAACTTTCCGATCAAATCTACAAAAATTACGAGGGACGGTATCACGAGCACCTCGCATCGATGAGCGACGTGATCATCAAGCAATCACAGCAAATCGAAAAAGTATTAAATTTGCAAGCGGTTAAAAATAAACGTAACGAGCGTATTTTCGCTCTTGAAAAACTAAGTAACGGAGTTAAATAATGAAATTTTGGATTACCTCTCTCGCCCTCGCCTCAACACTCAGTGCAGCAGGACTCAGCCTCTCCGGAAGCGTTATCAGCGATAACCAAAAGATGATTACCAGCCGTAATATGGGCTTTGTCACCAGTGTTAATGTCTCAGAAGGTTCCCGTGTCACTAAGGGACAACTTTTGTACACTATCGATTCCAGAGAGATCGATTCGGCTAAAACGCAAGTAGAACTCGGCATTGCGCAAGCCGAACTTTCCCTCCAAATGTATCAAAATCAATATGCCAATTTGGAATTGAATTTGGAACGCAACAAACGTTTGCTTGCACAGGATATGGTCTCTAAATATGAGGTGGAAAACCTCGAACTTTCTAAAAAGAATCTCCAGAATATGATTGAAATCGGACAACGACAGGTCAATCAAGCCAGAGCACGGCTTAAAGAGGTCAACAATCAGTACAATTATTTGAATGTCACCGCTCCGAATAACGGTGTTGTCGTCGCCAAAAATATCAAAGTGGGTGAAATGGCAATGCCGGGGATGCCCGCAATCGTACTATCGGATTTAAATGCTCTCAAGATCGAAGTAGAAGTCGCTGAAAACAATTTACAGATGGTGCCGATCGGACAAAGAGTCAAAGTCACTATTCCGTCTGTAGGATTTGTAGGAATCGGAAAAGTAAGTGCCATAATACCGAGTTCAAACCCTATGACCCACTCCTTTAAAATCAAAGTATCGTTCAATGCTAAACAAACCGTTTATCCCGGAATGTACGCTACTGTCGATATCCAGTAGGAGTCCTGATGCACATCCCTCACTCTTACCAGCCTAAAGACTCTGCCGGAAAACTCGCAAAGGCTTTTTTACGCAACCCACTAACGCCGATTCTCGGGATATTTCTCCTTGTCATCGGATATATGGCGCTAATGTTGATGCCGCGCGAAGAGAATCCCCAAATGGTGGTCAGCGGTTCCACGGTTATCATTGCCCTCCCCGGAGCAACTGCCAGTGAAGTCGAAAACGTTATCGTAAAGCCGCTTGAGCGCAAACTCAAAGAGATCAAAGGGGTCGAACACATCTACGGTATGGCCATGGATAACGTCGCCGTTATCAACGCCGCATTCTTCATCGGTGAAGCCAAAGAAGACTCGAATCTCAAAATCTACGACAAAATCATGCAAAACATGAGCATTCTTCCCAAAGGGGCCATGCAGCCGATCATCAAACCGCTTGACATTGATGTCGATATCCCTATCGTGTCGGTCGCCTTTTATTCCAACAATCCGAAAATGGATCCGACCGTACTCTACGATCATGTCAAAGAGATTCAGCATCACATCAACGGTCTTCCCAACGTCGCCGTAACCGACATTAAGGGAGCAAAAAAACATCAGTACAATGTATTGGTCGATATGAACCGTTTAGCAGGTTACAACCTCTCTCTCGGTCAAATCGTTCAAGCAACCCAATCGTTGGCGTATAATGTTCCTGAAATCAAAGGAAAAACGCAAGACAATAAAATTGTGATGATCGGGGTTCGTAACGCAATAGAGAGCGTCGAAGACGTAGGCAACATTATTGTCGCCCAATACGGCGGTTCGGCAATCTATCTGCGTGATGTTGCAACCATTTCCAATGGTCAGGACATCCAAAACTTTAAATCAGCTCTTGTCAGCGTCAAAGGTGAAGACGGGAAATTCTCTCCGTTGAAAGATCAAGTAACATTGACGGTATCGAAACTTCAAGGGACCAATGCCGTTATTATCGCTGAAGCGGTCAAAACGGAACTCGAAAAATACAAAGAGCAAATGAAGAGTGAGGGGATCAGCTACGTCATCACACGAAATGATGGAGAACGTGCTAACGAAGCCGTTAACGAACTCGTATTCCATCTGATCCTCTCGATCGTGATTATCGCTATTTTGTTGGTATTCGTACTCGGCTGGCGCGAATCGTTGATCGTCACCTTTACCGTTCCGGCGATTTTGGCGATTACCCTCTTTATCGCCTATCTGACCGGGCAAACGATCAACCGGATCACCCTCTTTGCCTTTTTGCTCAGCCTCGGGCTTCTGGTCGATGCGGCGATTATCGTTATCGAAAATATTCACCGCCACTTCCATGCACCCGGTGCAGCGGATCGGGATGCCGATGAATTGATGATTGAAGCGACCGATGAGATCGGTGCTCCGACCAATATCGCGACTTTGGCGATTATCCTTACGATGGTTCCGATGGCGTTTGTCGGCCAAATGATGGGTCAATTTATGAAACCGATTCCTGCCAATGTTCCGGTAGCACTCGTGGCATCCTTGTTTGTTGCCTATATTTTTACCCCGTATTTGGCAATACGATTGCTGAAAAAACCCGAACACCACGGAGACTCTCACTGATGTATAAAAAATTTGAAAATTATTTGCTTCTTATTCTCAATACCCCATCCAAGAAAAAAATGGTGTTATTGGGAACCCTTTTGGCCTTTATTTTATCGGTAGCTCTCATACCGACTAAACTCGTATTGGCAAAAATGCTTCCGGGGAAAAATAACGATACCTACACCGTTTATATCGATCTAGCAAACGGCAGTTCTATCGAACAAACGCGCCAAGTGAGTGAATGCGTTGTCGGAGTATTACAACACGAAAAAGAGGCTTTGGATACCGAGGTATTTTTAGGAAGCGGTTCACCGCTGGATTTTGCCGGACTTATCAAAGGATCTCACTTTAAAAACAGTGAAAATGTCGCTGAAGTAGTTGTCAACCTGACCAAAAAACATAACCGAGATGAACCTTCCTATATGATGGTACAACGTCTACGCCCTGTTATCGTAAAGCAATGTGAAAACTTATATCCTCAAACCAATATCAAATTTATCGAACCGCCAGCCGGTCCTCCGACAATGGCGGCTATCGTAGCCGAAGTATACGGAAACAAAGCCGAAGGGATTCGTCACCTGAGTGAACGCATCGAGGGAGTTTTCCGTAAAACAGACGGCCTTGTCGATATCGATATTATGCAAGATGAAATTTACGATAAATTCGAAGTTCGTGTCAATACCGATAAAATTACAAAATCCGGATTAAATGTAAAACAAGTCAATGACATTCTCTATCTTGCATTCGAAGGAATGGGGATTGCTGTTAAAAACTCTCAGAGTGCAACCGATCAAATCCCTATTTTCTTGACCTTGACTCCTGAAGGGAAAAAATTTGCATCGCGTGATAAAACGTCGGTTGAAATGAAACTTGCTAGTCTCAAATTAATGAACCAGATGGGAATGATGGTTCCTATTACTGAGATTGTCGATATCGTACCGGTCAAATCCAATCCGATGATTATGACAAAAGATCTCCATCAGATGACAAACGTCGTTGCCGAAACCGATATGGTTTCACAGGTTTATCCTTTGATGGCGGCACGCAACGTTATCCTTGACACGTTTAACGACGAATATGAAATTACCAAAACAGGATTGTTCAACCTTCAGCTTATCGACAAAAAAACCAAAGATGTTTATGATCTTAAATGGGATGGCGAGATGAAAGTGACACTCGACACCTTCGTCGACCTGGGCGGTGCGTTTATTGCCGCATTGGTATTGATTTTCCTTCTGATGGTTGTATACTACAAAAGTTTTGTCATAAGCGGAATTGTATTATTAGGAAGTTTCCTCTCGATTATCGGAGTTATTTTCGGGCATTTTATCATGAATATTTTTACCGCCGATACGTTCTTTCTGACGGCAACATCACTGATCGGATTTATCGCACTGATCGGTATCAGTTCACGTAATTCTCTGTTGTTGATCGATTTTACCAAATCATTGATGCTGGATAAAGGGATGCATAAAAAGGAGGCAATTGCTTATGCTACCGCTACCAGAGCGAAACCTATTTTCCTCACTGCCGCTGCCATTATCCTCGCTTCGACACTGTTAGCAAGCGATGCGGTTTTCGGAGGGCTTGGCGTATCATTAATTTTTGGTACAATAGCGGCAGTCATCGCATCGCTCATTGTTGTACCGGTTCTAATCGATAACTCCGATTTGGAACGCCATTTTAACTTTCATGAGCGCAAAGCAGTATCAATATTGGAGCCTTAAGCCATCGTGAATACGCCTGTTATTCTAATATCAACCAATGTTATGAATGATTTGCTGAGCGTAGCAAAAGATCAGAGAATCCCTGCTGATGGACTTGATTTCGACCTTCTCTCCTACGAAACCTATTATAAAGGAACCGTAGATGAAGAGTGGCAGCATCTGATCGGAAATAATCTTTTAGAGAGTACGACCGAAGTCGAAATACGATCCAGTGTATTTTTACTTCGACAAGAGTACCAGATTCGTATTCGAAAATTAACACCTCATCCTTATCTGGATCTACGCTTCACTATCGCTACCGACAAACACAAAACCAAAGCGGTTGCCATCATCGATCCCCGTTCCACGATTCCCCTTAAAAAAGGGGTACAGGAGTGGATCAAAGATGCCATCATGCGAAAACAGCTTCGACATAGGTTAATGATCGGCATTTTTGATGTCAATATAGATCAGGAGATTAATCGTCTTCTCCTAAAAATTCAAAAAGAAGGCCCTCTAAAAGAGCCCTATCGTCTTCCGATATCCGAATGTTTTCCGCCTGTTCAACCTATCAGTGATAAAGTACTACTCCACTATAAAGAACTCAGCAAAACCAATACCCTTATACACGGGGTTCAACCGGGTGATTTGATTTTAGAATACATTTTTCCGAAACACGGGCGTGACGGACGCTCTTGCGACGGTGAACATATCGAGGTAGATGAACCGAGTGTCAAATATGCCAAATACATTGTGATCGATGAAAAAACCATTACCTCTCAAGAAGACTCCGCCAGTATCCGTTTTTATGCCAATGCCTCCGGGTATATTCAACGCCATAAAGGTATCTTTTCGATTTCGCATGAGCTTCAAATCGAATCTGCCAGCTTTAAAAAAACGGGGTCCATCGAAGCGGGAATCGACAAAGAAATTTCACTCAAAATCAAAAAGAAAGTTTCCAACGAAGACTCCATTGGATCAGGGGTCAATATCGATGTTCAAAAACTGGATGTCAGCGGTACGGTAGGAAGCAATTCGAATATTCAGGCTTGTGAAGTCAATATCGGTGCCCAAACCCATAAAAAATCGCAGATTAACGTCACTGAAGTCGCCACTATCCACCTTCATCGCGGCAATCTCAAAGCCAAAGAGGCGAATATTGACATTTTGGAAGCAGGGAAAATCGAAGCGGAAATTGTCCGTATCAAAACGATGGTAGGGGGGGAGATTGTCGCCCACAAAGTGTACATCGACACCCTCCATTCCAACGCCAAAATTACGGCACTGGAACTTATCGAAATACAACGTATCGAAGGGGGAGGAAACAACCTCATCATCAATCCGGACGGTATCGAGAGCTATCATGAAAAAATTGCATCCATGGAAATGAATATTCGGGATAAGACTTCTCGATTACAAGAACACAGTAAAGAATTTATTACAAAACAACTTTCTTTCAAAGAAAAAAACAGCCGTATAAAACAGTTCCAACTGCGGGTTCTCGAAGCTCAAAAAAATGGAAAGGAACCCACGAGAGGAGATGTTGTCCGTTTGATGCAGTACAAAGCAGAAGCCAATGCACTCAAAGAGTTTTCCGAAAAACTAAAAGAAGACGAACTTTCTCTTCATGCTTTGCGTGATGAACTCGAAAAAATCTATGCTGCCGATATTCATGCTGAAATCATCCATCATAATCTCTATAACGGGCATAACCGGGTTGTATTTATCGATCCAAAAACGCATCGTGAATATGCCATCTCACCTGAGGGAAAAGTGACCCATATACGATTGCGCCAAGTAGGGGACGAAAAAAAACTTCTCTTAGAATCCTAAAAAAAACAAACTCCTTTTAGAACACACCGTGGGTTTTAACTTCTTACGGTAAAACTCTTCTATGAAATTATCCAACCTAACCCTCAGCACCCCTTATTTAGCACTTGATCCAATCTTCTACCATGAAGTTGCACCTACTCCTCTGCATAATCCGCGTCTTGTCAGTTTTAATCCGGAAGCCGCCAAACTCTTAGGTCTTGATCCGGCTCACCTCAGTGATAAAGAACTCGAAAAGCTTCTCAACGGGACTTTATTGTTAGAAGGCTCACGCCCCTTTGCCATGTGCTATGCCGGTCATCAATTCGGCTACTACGTCCCGCGTCTCGGCGATGGCCGTGCCATCAATCTAGGATGTGCAAACGGATGGAACCTGCAGTTAAAAGGTTCTGGACAAACCCTCTATTCCCGTCAAGGAGACGGTCGAGCCGTATTACGCTCATCCATTCGCGAATATCTCATCAGTGAAGCGATGCACGCTCTTGGAATTCCTAGTAGTCGGGCACTGGCATTGATCAGTTCTGATGAAAAAGTAGCTCGGGAGAAATGGGAACGGGGTGCGATCGTATTGCGTTTGGCTCCGTCATGGATACGGTTTGGAAGCTTTGAATATTTTTTTCATACCAACAAATACAAAGAACTTGAAAATTTAGCCGACTTTTTACTCCAAGAATCGTTCCCGCAGTTTGTCGGAGTCGAAGACGGCTATCTCAAAATGTACGCTGAAATTGTCAAACGAACCGCAGAGATGATCGCACACTGGCAGTCGGTAGGATTTAACCACGGAGTCATGAATACCGATAATATGTCGGCCATCGGCATTACAATCGATTACGGTCCCTTTGCCTTTATGGATACTTTTGAAAGCGGATACATCTGCAACCATACCGATACGCAGGGACGATACAGCTACGATAATCAGCCCAATATCGGATACTGGAATCTTGAACGCCTCGCCCACGCCCTCTCGCCGCTCATACCTCATGCAAAACTCCAAACAGAGTTGGAGAAGTACGGCAGTTATTTCACGACCCGACTTATGGAACTTTTGCGTGCAAAACTAGGTCTGGATACACCTCAGGAAAGTGACGGCGACCTCTTACGAACACTCTTTTCCGTCATGGAAAACGGACGCATCGATATGACCCCGTTTTTTCGAATTCTAAGCCGTTATGGGGGTGACCGCGAAACTCTGCTGGCATTGACGCTTGCACCGAATCAGCTACATGAGTGGCTTGATACCTATGATATACGTCTTACACAGAACTCTCTCACTACCTACGAACGTCACACGCAAATGCTCCGTACCAATCCAAAATATATTCTCAAAAATTATATTCTCCAAGAAGCGATAGACGCTGCGGAAAAAGACGATTTTACCCTTGTCAATGACCTGCTCATTTTGGCGCAGAACCCTTTTGATGAACATGAAACGTTTGAACGCTATGCCGGAGTGACCCCTCGGCAACACATGAATCTAAAACTGAGCTGCTCCTCTTAGGGGGCAGTATTTCATCCCTTTCCAAGCAGTATATTAATTAAACAAACACTCCGTAATCAAAATGTAATTAAATAAATAGTGATTATTTTTTGATCAATACAGCTCCTGATTTTTTTCAATACCCCTTTATACTGTCACCGTTATTCAACCTAAATTATTTTGTGCAGGAACATTTATGCAGCGCAGTCATCTTATCGGTTATATGCCCGACGTCCAAAATTTTGAAAAAAATATGAATACCCTCTCAGGAAAATGGGATTTACTCACGCTTCTGGGATCAATGTCCAATATAGGTATGGACACGAGTGAAACACGCAAAGCGTTCGAAGACTTACTTGATGAGCCTCTAAAACGTCTGATCGAAGAGACCTTTAACAAAAGTCTCAATGAACTCGAATCCAAAGCACAAACAGCGATTGATATTCTGATCCGAAATCTTTTCGAGCGTACCGCCGATATCGGTTTTCTCGCTACCGATGATGATATCCGCGATTATCTCCTCTTTTTGCATTCGGCCGATATGACCGCCTCCGAAGAGATACGCGAAATCAAAATCAAGAAAAAAGAGGCACTTACGGAACGATTTGCGGAATACGTATCCAAATACAGTGTCTATGAAAACATCATTCTCCTCGATCTAAAAGGGAAAGTGCTTGTGCAACTCGACACGGCTAATCCTGTCACATTTTCAAAAGATCCTCTGATCCAAGAGTCACTGCGAACTCATCAAGGATATGTCGAAACCTATCGCTCAAGCGATCTTACCCACCATAAACCCTCCCTCATCTATTCTTATCGTGTCTGCAACCCGGATAATGATGAACCGTTGGGCGTATTGTGTCTGATTTTCCGATTTGAAAATGAGCTCAAAAGTATTTTTAACAAACTTACCCGTGATAATCCCTATATCGCACTCGAACTGCTCAATCCGTACGGAGAAGTCATCGCCTCATCATCAGCCCATCATGTTCCGGTCGGTTCACATCTGCCTCCTCGCAACAATGAAGATCAGCAGACCTATTATGCCGGCTTTGAATACCTCTACAAAGCCGTTAAAACCACAGGTTATCAGGGATACAACGGTTCGGGATGGATCGGACATGCAATGGTACCGCTGCACTTAGCGTTTCGCACCTCTTCGCGCTCCACATTTTTAAAAAATGATTTGTTCGATACCGTAGCCAATGCCAAAACCTATTACCCCCAAGAGCTCCAAGATATTTTGGCAAAAGCCAAAAAAATCCAAAGCGAACTCGATATTACGGTCTGGAACGGAAATGTCCAGATCGCTAATTCGGCCGGTCACGAAAGCCCCTTTACCAAAGCGCTCCTCTCAGAAATATCCAAAACCGGGGAAGAGACAAAACGGGTTTTCGATCATACCGTCGCCAACCTAAATACGGCAATGCTGATCCAACATCTTGAAGCGTTAAAATTTCAATCTTCTCTTGCAATCGACATTATGGACCGTAACCTGTATGAACGGGCGAATGATTGCCGATGGTGGGCATTGACAACCACCTTTCGCGAATCCCTCTCACATACACATCCGAGTCATGAAGAACGGGAAAAGATGAATACGATTTTAGAGTATATCAACGGTCTGTATACCGTGTACAGCAGTATGTTTATATACGATCGCGAAGGGACTATTATTGCGGCCTCCAATCCGTCTGATCATTCAATCATCGGGAAAAAAGTCGGCTATTCATGGGCACTTGAAACACTTGACCTTAAGACAACACAGGATTATGTCGTTTCAGCATTCGAGCCGAGCCCTTATTATGCCAACCGTTCCACCTATATCTATAATGCCTGCATCCGCAATTTCAATGAGGAAAATGTCGGAGGGATCGGAATCGTCTTTGATGCGGAATCTCAATTTGAAGCGATGCTGCACGACACTCTCCCAAAAGATGAAAATCATCTCATCCCGGAGGGGATGTTTGCCCTCTTTGTCGATCGCAGCGGGCGCGTCATCTCATCCACATCGTCAACCATCAACGTAGGAGAGGTTCTCCCTCTTCCGGTTTCCATCTTGGAACTGACTCCGGGACAAAGCGATGCACAGATACTCCCGTATAACGGGGTCTATTACGCACTCGGCGCAACCTGCTCAAACGGATATCGGGAATACAAACAAAGCGACGGCTACGATAACGATCTTATCGCACTTCTCTACCGTCCTATCGGTGAAATGCAAGTCCTTGTAACTGAAGCCCCTGCACAGCGTGTCTACACCTATCCAAAAGCAAACGGCACCGAAGAGACTACTGAAATCTCTACCTTTTTCGTCGATGGATCGCTCTTTGCAATCGAATCAAAAAATGTGGTCTGTTCACTTTCGCATCAAGAACTCACTTCAATCCTGCACGCCAGTGAATACAATCTCGGTGTCATCAGTTATGAGAAACGGATGATTAGCGTTATTTCACTTGCCAAATTGCTCGGAAAAGAGAAAAAATATGACAAAGAACGCGATACTGTCATTCTGGTAAAAACAGTGCTTGAGAAACAGGTCGTTTATCTGGGATTGGCCGTAGATGCTATTTACAGCAGTCCCGAAATCCCGATCCGCTCTATCAGCCACTACAGCAATATCTTGAAAAATGAAAATTCGCTGACCAAAGCGGTCATCATTCCCGATCGTGCTGAAGATTTCGGAAATGAGATGATTTCGATCCTAGACATTCCGAAAATTTATATGCAGCTTATACAGCCCTACTCGCACCCGATGCATAAAGTGATGGCGTAAACCTACCGTTCGGTATTTTCGCTGTAACTGAGTCTCAAACCGTCCTCGCCCATTACAAATCCATGGATGGAAATTTTTCCCTCATGGACGAGGCGATGGTGCTTGGCACACAACGGAATGAGGTTATAGCGGTGATTCATCCCGTAATGACCGATCGATCCGCCGTCATCCGCATTCGCCTGAGGGACGATATGATGTACCTCATCGACCGCTTCATCGCACAACGCACATTTGGTCAAAAAGAGTTTGTTGTTATAACGGCTTTTCTTTTCACGCTTCAACATAGACGCCTCATGCGTTTTATCGGTGATGCGTCCGCGAATCTCATACGCCTTTTTCAAAAAGGTCTCATCCATATGAAGCGATTTGGCAAATTCCAACCCGTACAGCGTTGAACCGCTTCCGCTTTTGAGCTTGCGGTCATAGACGAGTTTGTCGCTTGCCTCGTCGTAATAGACCCCCAAATGGAGCAATACGATCTCACGCGCTTTTTGGATTTCACTCAAGGAAGAGAGCTGATGCAAATGAGTCGCAAAGATAAACATACTCCCGATCTCACGGAGTTTGAGGATTGCACTCGCCACAATCGCCAGCGCCGACTCTGTCTCCGTTCCGTGGCTGATCTCATCACCGAGAATGAGGGTATTCTCCGTCGCACGGTTAAAGATGTTTCGCAGCTCCAGCATCTCGACCGCAAACGTCGATAGCCCTTTGTAAAGGTTGTCTTTGGAGACGATACGGGTGAGGAGTTTATCGACCGGAGAAAACCGCATCATGGCGCACGGGACGAAGAATCCCCCCTGCGCCATCACTACCGAGAGACCGATACTTTTCATCAACGACGACTTCCCGCTGGAATTGATCCCGTACAGTAAGACCCCTTTGACATCTTCACCGTTTTCGATCGTCGTATGTTCTTCATAGGTATGCTGATCGACCGCACCCAAGAAAAGATCGTTCGGAACAAAAATACCATTCTCTTCACGCGATTCGATCAGAGGATGACGCAGTCCAACCGTTTCAATAAATGCTTTAGGAGACGAAACAATCGTCGGTCTGACGTAGCGGTATTGTTTAGCGCATTTTGCACTGCTCAAGCTAACATCCACGATGGCAAGAAATGAGATTAAATGCTCGATTGCATGGGAAAAGCGCCGTTCAATCTCTTCGAGATGCTCCCGATAACGTTCTTTGACCTGCGCAACCATCCGTGATTTGGCGCCGGCATTTTCGATGGAAAGTTCATCCAAAAGGGTCGAAGAGAGTTTAACCGCTGTTTTGAGTTTGCGCACTTGAAAATCGCGGAAAAAGTAGTGCTGACCGTCCAGGGTAAAAAAACTGTTATGAAGTGCGTCTTCAACACTGACATAACGGTTACGGGTCATCAGCAGATGATACCCCTCGCTCTCCAGCCATCCGACCTGTGCATAAGAACCGCCCGATTCGAAAAAGGTATCGATATGTTCGATGATCGTATCCAGTTTTGAGAGGTTATTGCTCTGTAATTGTTCCAGTGCATCGATGGAAGGATCGATCCCCTCGTTAAAGAGATTTTCATCCACCTGATCGCGCCGAAATTTCGCACACGCTTCGATATTAAAGATCCGTCTTATCTCAGAGGCACATTGACGGCACTCCTGAGCACTCGATTTATCGTACCTGACGCCAAGTCTGTCCGCATCCACAAAGAGACTCTCTGCGGCACTGAGCGATGCATAAAAATAGGCCAATTCGAACGGATGAAGCTTTCCGAGTTTGAGACGGCGCAAGATCCTCTCCAGATCATATACTTCTTTGAGCTTCGTTTCAAAGGGGGCTATATGATCGCCCATCTTATCGATCAGATCATACCGCTCTTCGAGGAGCTTGACATCGCAGATCGGGTTCAAAAGCCGTTCGCGCAACAGCCGTTTTCCCATTGCAGTCGACGTTTTGTCGATGAGTTTGAGGAGCGTCATCTCATCATGATCGCGCGAAATGATCCCCAACTGTTCCGCCGCATTATTCCCCAGATACATGTATCGGTTGGTTCCCAGAAACGTCGGACGGTTCATTTTTTCGATAATCGCAGGATCGTGATCGATAATGACGTTGATAAGGATGCAGAGCGATTCGGAAGCATACGGATAACGTTCCAAATCAAGATACTCTATAGGGCTTAGAAGAGAACGTATCTGATAAATCCGTTCAAACAGTTCGTTTTGATAATCAATCCTTAGCCGTTTTTCGTTTTCAGATGTACGGTGATGATTTTTGATCTCCAGATAACGATTCACTTCATCCCGGTCGATATCCCCCGCACAAAACGTCACGACCACTTCAGAGGTTTGGTAGCTTTGAAGCAGTGTAAACACTTCATCCAATGCATACGTTTTATCTTCTCGTGTTCCGTGAATCTCATTAATAAGTGTTTTTCCCGTTCCGACATCGATAGCGGAATACCCTACAGAATAAACACCGTTGTTTTGATCGATCAACAGTGAAGCGATATAGTTCTCGCTTGCTTCGGCGATGTAATCGAAATTCGTACCCGGTGAAATGATATTGGAGATGTATCGGCGGATATGGGGAACTTCACCCTGTTGACGGACGAGAACAATAGTGTATTTTTTCGACTGCACCAAACGGCTGAGATACCGTTCGATCGATACCGTCGGAACACCTGCGAGGAGAGGGTTTTGGATGGAGTTTTCGAGAATCGTTTTGTTTTTACGGGTGAGCTGGATGTTGAGAAATTCGGCAACTTCTTTGGCTTTACCGATCTTCATCTCTTCGTTGTTGACCTCATAGACCTCGAAAAAAGAGCCTACTTCGATGATAACGAGGGTATCGGGACCGTACTTGGCTTCACATACTGATTGAAGCTCGAAATAGATTTCGGAAAGGAGCTTTTTTTTATCGTTTAGTATCGCCCCGATCTCTTCCGTAGTCATTAACGCTCCGAATCCTAAAAAGTGTTAAATTATAGCAAAGAGGGGCTAAAAGGAGAATTTCTCTTATCCAACAAACCGATACCCGATCCCTGTCTCAGTTATAATCCGCTTTGGGCGGGCAGAATCGATTTCAATCTTTTGACGCAATTGGTTAATGAATACCCGTAAATAGTGGGTCTCGTTTTGATATCCCACTCCCCAAATTTCTTTGAGTAGCCATGCGTGGGTGAGTACTTTACCACTGTTTTGCATTAGGACTTTTAAGAGGTCAAACTCTTTAGGTGTCAGTTTTAACTCTTCGTTATCCAACATCACCGTATGTGAAGCAATATCCATGGAGAGATTATTGCTAATGAGAGCGGAAGAAAAATCTCCGATATTTCTACCACTACGACGAAGTGCCGCTTTAATACGGGCAAGTAATTCTCCTGTTCCGAAGGGTTTAGTGAGATAATCATCACATCCGCCCTCCAACGCCGCTATTTTTTCACTCTCAACTGAGCGGGCAGAGAGGACGATTACGGGAGCTTGGCTCCATTCGCGAAAATGCATTAGGAATTCTTTGCCATCCATATCAGGTAGCCCAAGATCAAGCAATACCAGTGCAGGAGCATCGATTGCTGCACGATTGAGTGCTTCTTTACCCGTCGCGATACAAACGGGATGATACCCTGCCGCACTAAGTGAAACTTCAAGCAGTTTTCGAATTGCACTGTCATCATCGATAATTAAAATCGTCTCTTTCATACCTCGCCTCTTATTGGAAGTCTCATCGTTGCGCAAAATTGTATTCCATCACTCATCGTCTCCACACTCCCACCGTGCATTTTGGCGATTCGATATGCTACATATAACCCTAGTCCGATCCCCTCTTCTCCACGGACATTACTCAGTCTTGAAAATGCTCTCCATGCCATAGAAGCTTCATGCGCCGGTGGAATTGAACCCGTATTGCAGATACGGATCATAACCCCATCAGGATCATGTCCTATTGCAACAGTGACTGTATCGCCATATTTAAAAGCATTTTCCAGTAAATTAAAAAGTGCCTGCTCAATTAAAACAGCATCCCCGTAAATCGAAGAAATTTTCTTTTCGATATTTAACGTAGCCGGAAAAGTATTCTCAGTTTTAGAAAGTGCGCTTCCCAAAAGTTCACTAATATCGCACTCTTGTCTTTTGAGTTTTAACATACCACTTTGAAGTCGAGCGGTATCTAGGAGATTATCAATCAATCGTTGCATCCGATGCGCACCATTGTCAATCGTACTGTAAAGCTCTTTTTTTTGTTCCGGATTCAGATCCAGTTCTTCAGTTAGCAGCCCTGAAGATGCTCCCATAATTGCCGCAAGCGGTGTACGAATTTCATGCGATAAAGACCCTAGTAATGTCTCTTGCAGCCGCTCTGAAGTCTCAAGTTCTTTCGCAATTGCTGCACGTATACTTAGCCATGAGACGATTTGACCGACAGCAATCATAATCGTAAAGCTAAAGAGATATCGCATATCATGTACCGTAAACGTTAATGTTGGAGGGATAAAAAAGAAATTAAATGATAATACAGACGCGAGAGATACGATCAGAGTATCTCTACGTCCCAACCGCATTGCAGCATAGAGAATGGGAATTAGATGGATCATCCCTATGTTGACTAACTGTAGTTCATCACTAAAGAGCTTAGAGATAAAGCTAAGAACGATCAAAAGCAAAAATGGGGGAATAATTGCATACATTTTTTAATTATAAACCATCCATTGTTAAATCTCTGCCCGACGGGCAACCCCGATTAGTTTATCATGCGGGAAATGGTAGAAGCTAACAAAGTTAGGAGAAACATCTTTAATAAATGCGAAAACTTTCCATATTAGACTATCGGATACGATCTCTTCATCTCCGTAAAAAATTGTCCGTTCATTAATATTTTTTTCTCGCAATATTGCTTCGACATTTAGCGTTTCCATATATCCCGAACGGATACTAAGCAGATCTAGCCCTTCACCAATAGGGGAAAGTTCACTAGTGACACCATGTGGATCATACAATGGGTGTACCGTTACGATGATATTTCGCTCATACATAATACCGTTTTGAAACATCGTTTTCGAGATGTAGGCAGGAATCGAATCAGCATTTCGGGCAAAAAACAGAGCTGTTCCCTCGACATGATACCCTTGTGCATAGCGTTTGAGATATTCCGCTAAAAAGTGATCCTTATCAATCGGCACAAACGAGGCATAAAGCCGTTTTTGACCTTGAGTATATAGAATCACTATAAATAGTGGAACGGATGCAATGACGAGCGACCAATACCCACCATGCGGAATTTTGAGCCAGCAGGAGACGAAGAACACTAAACTCGTCAGTCCCGCTATAATGGAAACCCCCATTTTGAGATATTGTCGTTTATACATAAAAATCATACTCATTAATACACCCGTAATACTCATTGCCCCAGCAACAGATAATCCGTATGCCGCAGCCAATTTGCCCGATTCGCCAAAGATAAAAAGCATTGCGACCACACATAAGAATAAAAACCAGTTGATCGAACCGACATAGATTTGACTACGCAGTTCATTGGAAGTATAGTTAACATTAAAATGAGGGAAAATACGTGTTGTCATTGCCTGATACAAGACCGAAAAAATACCACTGATCATTGCCTGTGATGCGATCACAGTAGCGATAACACTTAATAATAGAAGTGGGACATACAATGTCGGAACAAGAGTATGATAGAGTTCAAAAAATGGAGCTTTAGCTGCTTCAGGATGAGAGAGCAAAAATGCCCCTTGTCCGTAATACGAGATCAGTAATGCCACTGAGGCAAATAGCCATCCCTTGAGTATCGGTAATCGACCCAAATGTCCCATATCGGCATATAACGCTTCACCGCCTGTAGCACACAAAAGCACATCAGCTAATACCACAAATGCAATATAAGGGTGTTGAACGATAAATTCAAGTGCATAAAACGGTGAAATCGCCTTTAACACTTCGGGGGATTGAAAGAGGTAATACCCGCCACCCAAGGCAAGTGCGAAA
Source organism: Sulfuricurvum sp. (assembly GCF_028681615.1). Lineage (NCBI taxonomy): Bacteria > Pseudomonadati > Campylobacterota > Epsilonproteobacteria > Campylobacterales > Sulfurimonadaceae > Sulfuricurvum > Sulfuricurvum sp. Next base: position 57,070 of record NZ_JAQUHV010000008.1, on the reverse strand, counting down.
AACCATACAACCATGATAGGACCAAATGCACTGGCAACCTTTTCAACTCCTTTTTTCTGAACAGCAAAAAGGGCTAACGCAATACCTGCAGCAATAACAAGCAAAATGATTTTTGGAGTATCCTCAAGTCCTGGTATCAGTGTAATCCCTTCAACAGAGCTCAAAATACTGATAGCAGGCGTTATGACTCCATCACCTATCATTAATGAAATACCGATAAAACCCAATGCACTCACAATAGCAATAACACGTGTTCCTTTCAGGTAAGGGAGTAAAAGTTGTACCAATACGACAGTCCCACCCTCACCTCGTTTGGAAAGACTTGTGGCTAACCATGCATATTGAATGGTAACCAACATCAACATTGTCCAAAATACCATCGATAATATTTGGAAAATCGTCTCACTTGTAGGTTGAACCAGCAACAAAATAACCGCAAAAGTATAAATCGGACTAGTTCCTATATCTCCATACACAACACCAAGTGATTTGATTACCATCATTTCACTTTTAATACGTTCTTGCAACGTCATAACGTCCCTTTTGATTAGGATTTCTATGACATAGATTATAGATTGATTTTTATCAGTGAAGTATCAGGATAATAGTAAGAGAGATAAAGAAAGTATAAAGAAGTTTCCCCGAAGGGAAATAAGGTTAGATTCTTGCGTAAGAAACGCTGATACACGCTTTAAGCGCTGCAAGTTCTTTGAGGGTTTTATCGTTGACGACAGAATCGACAATGATAACGGCAAGCGCTTCACCGCTTTTATTACGTCCGAGACGGAAATCGGCGATGTTCACTTCATGTGCCGCAAGTAGTGTGCCCACTTGACCGATAACACCCGGTACATCGGTATTTTTGAAGAGAATCATATTCCCTTTCGGCTCAACATCGACACCGAAACCGTTGATATCAACGATACGCTGAACATCGTCATTGAACATCGTCGCACTAATTTCGATTACATTTTTATCGGTAGTGAGTTTAACAGTAACAAGATTTTTATACACAGGACTTGCAGGAAGTTCTTCCGTTTCGATCTTGATGCCACGCTCACTAGCAATGAAATCAGCATTGACGTAATTGATCGTATCACCTGAAATATCAGCCAAAGCTCCAACGGTAACAAAGGTTGCGAGTGAATTGACGTACTCTGCAATATCACCACGACCGCTTACTTTGATCGAGACAATCGGTGCTTTATTCATTTGAGATGCCAAGAAACCGATTTTTTGTCCCATTTCGAGGAACGGTTTGACAAATGAAGGGATTTTAGTCTCATCAATAGGCAGATTCAATGCATGCGGATACGCAATCCCTTTTGCCGCTTCAATCGCTTGCTGAGCTGCTTCCACACCGATATTGTATTGAGATTCGAATGTATTTGCCCCTAAGTGCGGAGAGACACAGATATTATCCAAATCAAGAAGTTTATTATCGGTTGCAGGTTCTTTGTTAAATACATCGATTCCGGCAAATCGGATTTTTCCTGATTTAAGACCTTCATAAAGGGCATCTTCATCGTATAAACCACCGCGAGCGCAGTTGATCAATACAACTCCGTCTTTCATTTTTGCGATTTCATCCGCACCGATCATACCGATAGTCTCTTTGTTTTTCGGAGTATGGATCGTAATGATGTCACATGCCAAAATATCATCAAAGTTTGTCGTATATTTAGCACCTAAATCGGTTGCTTTAGACGGGTGGATATACGGGTCATACGCGATTACATCCATCTCAAATGCTTTGGAGCGGATACCCACACGGCTACCGATGTTACCGAAACCGATGACACCGAGTTTTTTCCCTTTTAATTCATATCCGTACCATTTTTCACGTTTCCAGATGCGTTGATTTTTCAAATGATCGTGAGAATACGGGAACATACGCATACAAGAGAGCATATGAGTCATGGTTAATTCGACCGCAGCAATGGTATTTGCCGTAGGAACGTTCATAACAATGATCCCCTCTTTTGAACATCCCGGAATATCAACATTGTCAACACCGACACCGGCACGAACGATTGCTTTGAGTCCGCGTCCGGCTTGGATAAATTTATCATCTACATCGGTTGAACTGCGTGTAATTGCCACATCTGCATCTACAAGCATATCCAACAATGCAGTTTTATCCATATCGGCAGCAAAAATCATTTCGACTTTGTCATCACGACGAAGGATATTCAAACCCTCTTCATGAATATGATCACATACGACAATTTTAAATTTTTCCATTACTTTTCCTCTGTGTACGGCGATACTGTCGCCGTGATTTGGTAGGTTTTTAGTTTTGTTACAAGGGATGCAAGTTTATTTTGGTCAGTTGAATCAACCGTGAGGGACATCGCGTCGCCCTCTTCGTGTACAATATAGCGAAGTGCACTTTTGTTGAGCTCTTTTTTTACAAAAGAAAGTTCTTTCGCATTCTTAACCGGTGCGGTAAGCCGGTACACGCCTAAAACACTATTTTCTCCACCCGTATCGAGTTTTAAAGTTACTTCATTTACCGGATAAAAATAGTCTTTCTCCGTTGTAGTGGAGAATCGGTCAATCCAATTCCCGATTTCAGGATTAAGATGCAGCGAAACATCTTTTTCTCCTTCATCTGAACCCGCCTTTAATGCGGGAGCGGCAGGATTGATTTGAATCATAAATATGACGATAAAGACTGCAACAGCTGTGGCTATAAGAGGAAACAGCCAATATGCAGCTCGTCGCATTGTATTTATTTCAATTGGTCTTTAATCAAATCACCGAGGCTGTGTGAATCGTTATCGTTGATTTCATCCAACATTTTTTGATCTTTAATACGCTCAAGTTTTTTAACTGAAAGACGGATGCGGTCGCGTTTAGCATCGATAACCAAAATAGCTGCTTCGATTGTTTGACCGATTTCAAGTTCTTCAGGGATCAAAGGATAAAGGTCTTCATTACGGATAAGAGCATCAACTCCACCTTCCAATGAAACGAATACACCGAAATCTTTTACATCACGAACGGTCGCTTTTACCACTTCGTTCATTTTGTGATTGGTTGCGAATTGATCGATCGGAGACTCTTCAAGTGATTTGCGGTTCAATGAGATTTTTTCGTCATCCGCATTGATTTTTGCAATTTTCACTTCAATTTCATCACCGACTTTGAGAGTGTCTTTACATTTGACATTTTTGTCCCATGAAAGATCTTGATTGTGTAACAATCCCTCTACACCGCCGACTTTAACAAATGCACCGAAATCGGTCAATGATGTAACAGTCCCTTTTACAACATCACCCTCTTTGAATTTTTTGGTAAATTCTTCAAAAGGTTTTGGTTGAAGACGTTTGTATGACACACGCAATTTGTGTGTTTTAGAGTTGATTTCGATAACTTCAACATCGATCTCTTGACCGACTGTGAGGTAATCTTTCGGGTGTTTGATGTTTTTATCCCATGTGATTTCAGAGATATGCAAGAACCCTTCGATATCGTTCCCGAGGTCAACAAAAATACCGTACGGTTCGATGTTGCTGACGGTTACAGTGATAGTGTCACCTTCTTCCAACGCTTCTTCAACTTCTTGCCACGGATCGGATTGAACCGCTTTGATTGAAAGTGAAAGATGACGTTTGTCTTTATCGTATGCAATCGCTTTTACGTTAACGACATCACCCTCTTTGTAAAGTTTAGAAGGGTTAACCGGCCCTTTGTAGCTGATTTCATTGTAATGAACCAACCCGTCGATTCCGCCGACATCTACGAACATACCGTAACTTGTGATTTTTTTGACGGTACCTTGGATAACTTTATCCTCTTCCATCAATGCATCGATTACTTCTTTTTTACGTTTACGCTCGTCATTGAAAAGTTTGCGGCGAGATACGACGATTGACGCTTCAGCCGGGTCAACTTTGACCACTTGAGCTTTGATTGTTTTACCGACAACTTGATCGGTCTCTTTGAACGCAGCGAGTGAACGAGGAAGGAAGAAATGGACATCATCCGCTTCCAAAAGGTATCCACCTTTGTTTTTCTTGGTCACCAACGCTTCGATCACAACCGACTCGAAATCGTCTTTGTGTGCATTGATGAATGCGAGCGTTTTTTCTTGCTCAAGCACTTTTTTATACGAAATTTTTGGGCGCTCATTGTAGTGACCCATTACCATTACCATAATTTTATCGCCGACGTTAAAAAGAAGATTCCCCTGAGCATCACGGATTTCATCCAGTGAAAGGATCCCTTCGAGTTTTTCACCGACGCCTACCAACGCGCGGTTGTCACTCTCTTGGATCTCTACTACTTCACCTTCTGTAATGCGTGTAGATTCTTGCTCTTTGAAAGATGCCTCTAACATCTCAGCAAAATTTTCTTCTTCGAACGATTCGTTATCGAAAGCCATGCCTATTCCCTTGTAACTAAAAATTGGCTGATTATAGCGAAAAAATGCTTGTTTTAAGTTTAGGGTACAGAATTTAGGAGTTTGTCAAGGTCTTAATTTTAGCGATAACATCGTCTATTATCCAATCCGGTGTTGAAGCGCCGGCACTGATTCCACAAAAGTTTTTATCTTTGAACCACTCTTCTTTTAAATCATCTTGGCTCTCGATATGGTAGCTGTCGGGGCAAAATTCTTGTGATATTGAGTGAAGCTGTTTCGTATTGGAAGAGTTTTTTCCCCCTATAACGATCATAACATCGGCTTTCTGTGCTAATGTACGCACCGCATCCTGATTGTCAAAGGTTGCATTGCAGATCGTATTAAAAACACGTACCTCTTTATGGGTGGCCATCAATTTTCCGACAATTTGCTGATATTCTTCTATTTTACGGGTTGTTTGCGCTACCGTTGCCACTTTTTCGCGTAATCGGAGCGCGTCTATTTCATCCGGACTGTTGACAACATAAACATAATCGTTCGCATAACTTTTAACCCCTTTGATTTCAGGGTGTGTTTCGTCTCCGAAAATGACAATATCGTACCCTTGAGCAGACATCTCCTCGCAAATCTGCTGCGGTTTAGTCACATACGGACATGTCGCATCAACTACATTGACCTGACGCTCATGCAGCAAAGAAAGCTCTTGTTTCGGGATACCGTGCGTACGGATCACGGCAGTATCGCCTGATTTAAATGAATCCAAATTTTCGCTCAAAGCCACATTGAAATCATTTTTTAATCGGTCAATTTCATTTGCGTTATGAATTAAAGGGCCATACGTTGAAGCGTTTCGATTCTCTTCAGCAATTTTAATCGCCCGTTTTACACCGAAACAAAATCCATAACTTTCAGCTAATTCGATCTTCATTTTTCTACCTTGGTACACATCCCTAAAAGGTCAAAAAAGTTTGGAAACGATGTATTGATACATTCGACATCCTCCACTTCCATACCGCATTTCAACCCGGCGATCAGAAAACTCATTGCGATACGATGATCTCCGTAACTGTTTACTGTTGCACTTTTCATCTCTCCGCCGATTACGGCATATCCGTCAGGATATTCTTCGGTCAGAATTCCGCAAAGATTCAGATTATCGACTACCGTTTTAATCCGGTCAGACTCTTTGACCCTTAATTCTTCGGCATTTTTGATGATGCTTTTCCCTTCGGCACACGCCATCGCAATTGAAAGCGCTGGAAGTTCATCGATAAGCCACGCAATATTCTCTTCTACCGTTACAGCATGAAGAGGCGAACTTTTAATACTTATCATACCGATAGGCTCATACCGCTCATCCGTAATCGTGTAAGTGATGTCGGCACCCATCCGTTCTAACACTTTAAATGCTTCGATTCGGGTAGGATTGAGGGTCACCCCTTCAATCACTGCAGAAGCGCCAGGAATAATAGCTGCGGCTACCGCAAAGAAGAATGCGCTGGACGGGTCGGCAGGAACACGGATATCAAGAGGTTTAAGAAGCTGCTCAAGCGGCCAAATCTTCGTCTCAAGACCGATTACCTCAACGCGTGCCCCCATGCCTCTAAGCATCCGTTCCGTATGATCGCGACTGAGTTCCGGTTCTCGGAACGTACATACTCCGTCGGAACGGAGTGCGGCAAGCATCATCGCACTTTTGACTTGAGCAGAAGCGATCGGAGAGACGTAATCGAATGCTTTAAGCGACGCTCCGCGAATGGAAAGAGGAGCCAAATCGCCGTTTTTGCGTCCGTCAAGTTTTGCACCGATCGTTCTCAGCGGCTGAGTAACCCGTTTCATCGGACGACGTTTGAGATATTCATCACCCGTAAGGATAAAATGACCCTCTGCAGAAGACAATAGCCCGCAGAAGAGACGCATCCCTGTACCTGAGTTCCCGCAATCAAGAATTTCAGCAGTCTCTCGGATTCCATTTGAACGGATCATAATGACATTTCCGTCATCGTGAATCTCGGCACCGAGATGACCTACAATCTTGAGGGTATTTAGGGTGTCTTCAGCACGTAAAAAGTTTTCAATCCGACTCTCACCTTCCGCTAAGAGTGCGAACATTGCACAACGATGGGAAATCGATTTATCCGGAGCGATAGCATCGCTTTTAAAAGCAAAAGAAGAAGCAGCGAAAACTTTTGCACGCATCATCGCAAATTTACTCCCAGTTCTTCACGCAAGGTAGTCAATACTCCATCCATGGCGGCTGTAATATCCTCTTCTTCCAATGTTTTTTCATCAGATTGCAATACAAATCGCAACGTCAAACTCATTTGATCTCCCAAACTCTCAGAGACATAACGATCTACCGGATAAAACCGACGGATTTGGGCAGAAGCGCCTTTTTCAATAACGGCTTTAATACGTTCATACGTAAGCTCTTTTGAAACGAGAAGACTCAAATCCCTAAATGATGCCTGATATTTTGAATACGGCTGTGCTTCAATGAGTCCAAACGGAAGAGAATCGACGTTCAGCTCACACATAAAAGTTTGTGGTAAATCGAACTCTTCCTCCACCGACGGATGAAGGCGGAAAAGCTCACCTGCATCAACGCCGCCGATGACCACTTTGGCACATACATACGGATGAGCCAAAGTATGGGTTGGCGTATGCGACACCAGTTCAAATGAACCTGCAACGTCTGAAATCAATTTTGTAAATGAAGCAAAATCAACGACTGCAGGCTTTCCGGCATTCGCAATTTTTTCACTCTCCATAGCTCCTGAAACGATAAAAGCGATACGTTTGGACTCGTTACGCTCCGGATCGAAAACCATCCCCGTTTCAAACAAAGCGATCTTTTTTTGATTCACTTTCACATTAGCGGATGCCGAGTTTAACAGCCCGACAAGCAATGTCGGACGAAGCGTATCAAACGTTGCCGTAATAGGATTGAGCAATTCTTTGGATGCTTCTGTACAGACAAATCCGAATTTTTCTACCTGAACACGCTCGTTAAATACGAAATGGACACTCTCATAAAATCCGCTTTGAGCGGCACGATGACGGTACATCCGTGTTTTTTTGTACTCCGCCAAATCGTCACTCATTTGATTTGCTTCGGCAAACACAAGCGGTTTGGAAGGGATATTGTCAATCCCGACGATACGGACAATCTCTTCGATGATGTCTTGTTTATTCACAATATCATGACGAAATTTTGGAACCGAAATAGCAAAAGTAGACCCTTTCGGTGTACCGATATCCATCCCTAAGTTTTTGAAAATCTGCGTAATCGTCGTTTTATCAATTTTCAAACCGATAAACGATTCGAATTCTTCCTCAGCGATACTGATAATACGGGGCTCATACGACGAGAGAAGTTCTATATTTCCACCGTATACCTGCGAAGGCGAATATTTTTCAAATAATTCGGTAGCGTATCGAATACCCATCTCAATTTTCGGCTCGCTCCCGCGTGAAGAGCGATAGTAATGAGGACAGCTCGGAATTTTTTTATCTCCCATTTTTTTCGCAATGATGTCCGGAGCAATATAGCTCGCTTCAATGATTGCCAAACCGGATTCAGCCTTAAAGTGGGCATCTTTTTCTTGTGAAACACCGATTACACAAACTTTTTCTTTTCCATAAAGTGCAGCATATCCATTTTCATCATTTTCGAGGGTGATTACCCCTTTGGTATCCGGTTCACCGAATTTTTCAAACGGATAAGCTCGTAAAATCACTCCTGTACTTTGTGTCGAATACAACAGCAACGCATCAACGGCAGTATTATACGTCTCTTCAATGAGGGCTAAACGCAAAGCAATAGCAAAAGGAACTTTCAGCTCTTTTACCTCAACCGCTCCGAACAAAAGATCGGTATCAAAAGTTTCATTGTGATGGAGCTGCAAAATACGTCCGATGCCTAAACGTCCGTCTTGTTTTTCTTTATGATTGACTTCTCTAAGAGGCTTTGAAAGGGCTGCACGCAGATCACGTGCGATACCGTGTATACTTAAACAGTCACCGCGATTGGCCGTAAGTTCAATCTCGATTAGCTCGTCATTGAATGAACCGTATTCATTCAAATTTTTCCCCAGGACCAATTCACCGATACTTGAATCAAGGATCATGATCCCCTCACCCAAAGAAGGTAATCCGATCTCTTTAGCTGAACAAATCATTCCGTGCGATTCAACGCCTCGGAGTTTTGCTTCTTTGATTTTCAAGTTACCCGGAAGTTCTGCACCCACCGTTGCCAATGCGATATAAATACCGGCACGCACATTGGATGCTCCGCAAACGATCTGACGCATTTCGTTACCGACATTCACCTGAGTGACATTCAGTTTATCCGCATCGGGATGTTTTTCACATTGTTCTACATATCCGATAACAACTCCGTCCGGAACCCGGATCGTCTCATGACGATCGACTTCGAGACCGATAGCGTTAAATGTTTTGAGTAACGTTTCCGTACTCACACCTGATAGATCGATCCATTCATTTAACCAATTTTTTGTAACGATCATCTAAACTGCTCCAATAATCTCGTATCTCCCTCAAATAAAGAGCGTAAATCACCGATTCGGTGGATCAGCATTGCAAAACGCTCAACCCCTAAACCGAACGCATATCCGCTGACATTCTCATATCCGACTGCTTTAAAGACATTCGGATCGACAATACCGCACCCGAGTACTTCAAGCCAGCCGGTTTTTGAGCACACACGGCACCCGTCTCCACCGCAGAAAATACAGCTGATATCCACTTCAGCCGAAGGTTCCGTAAACGGGAAAAAGCTTGGACGGAAACGGACATTGACATCTCCGAACATCGTTTTCAAAAAGTCTTCCAAAATAAATTTGAGATTCGCAAACGATACTTTCCCCGCTTCTTCAACAACCAATCCCTCTACCTGATGAAACATCGGTGTATGCGTGATGTCATAATCACGACGGAATACGGATCCCGGTGCAATCATTCGGATAGGTGGCTTGGTGCTGAGCATCGTACGAATTTGTACCGGAGAGGTGTGAGTACGCAGAAGCTTTGCATCTTTAAAATAAAAAGTATCCTGCATATCACGTGCTGGATGATATTTAGGAAGATTCAATGCTTCGAAATTATGGAAATCATCTTCTACCATAGGGCCGGTTTGAACCGAAAAATTCATAGCAATAAAATAGTCTACGATGCGGTCCATTGTTTCCATCACAGGGTGGAGTGAACCGCGTTCCGTGGTCGTGGAGTAGAGACTGACATCAATCGCTTCCGCTTTCATTGTCTCTTTCAAATGCTCCATGGACAATACGAGCTTACGCTCTACCAGCAAAGCATTCAACCCCTCTTTATGGATGTTCAATTCTTTGGCGAACATCCCTTTTTCGGTGTCTGGAATATCTTTCATACGGGCGAACTCAGCGTTCATTACCCCTTTTTTTCCGAAAACGGCGATCCGAATCTCTTCGATTTTATCAATCGAGTCGGCCGATTTTATAGCGTCATACCACTCTTGCAAAATAGAGTCTCCATTGATGATTTTCTGAAAGCTAAAAACACATTATCATTATTTCTGAAAGGGCTTTCAATCTAGGGGATATTGTAGTCAAATCTCTTTTATAAATAGCTTCAAGGGATAAAGCATATGCTACAATAGCACTAAAAAAGAGGTTTATTATGTGTCTATTCTGTAAAATCGTTAGCAAAGAAATCCCATCCAATACTGTTGCCGAAAACGACGAGTTTTATGCTTTTCACGATATAAATCCCAAAGCTCCTGTCCATGTTTTGGCTATACCTAAAGCTCATTACGACAGTTTTAACGATATTCCGGGAGATGTAATGGGTAAAATGGGAATTTTTATGCAAGAAGTCGCCAAGACACTCGGAATCGATCAAAGCGGATACCGTATTATCAGTAACATCGGAGAAAACGGAGGACAAGAAGTGAAACATCTCCATTTTCACATTGTCGGCGGTGCAAAATTACATTGGGGACATTTTGCCGATGCCGATCCGAAAGATTTCTTTTAACTAAAACGCTGGCGGGGCAAAGCCCCACACAGCTAGGTTAACACTGTGTTTCCCTCGGAGGAAAGCCCACCTACACTTTTAATTTAAGCGTTACACCCTTGAAGCGATCCGAAATCAACACTGTTTCCGCCGCCGCTGATCATCTCTTCGTTTTCACGGATCGTATTACCGTTATGGAGTATCGTATAGGTGATTTTTGTCGTATCGCGGATCGTGTTGATCGTTGAACAATAGGTTTCAACACTTGCCATCACCCAACGTGCTGCAAGCGTATCGTCAGCATTAGAGTCAAAGCGGTATTCGAGATGAAGAGTATTAAATTTACGCGGGGCTTCCTCGTTGCGAACGACCTCTCCCGAAACCTCTAAATTTTTTACTTCATACCCCTGCTTTTGTGGAAGCATCACAATATCGGTCGCAGTACAGCCGATCAATCCGCTCAAAAAATATTCGATCGGTGAAATTTGGGGACAGTCGATAATAAAACTGCTTTTTTCGGTTTTTGCTTCAAAACGCATTGCGTCTAGGTGTGAAACGGTAATTTTCATAAATTTTTCCTTCTTTTAATGTTTAGAATCGATCATCATGAATCGGCGATTGAATCGTATCCATGTGCATTGAGATAATGATCAAAATAGAGTATTTGCTCCAACGTTCGCAGCTCAGCCGTTCCGCCTTGGGACGTTCGGGCATTCATCGAATGCTCGATTGCCAAATAAGCGATAACATCCTCTTTGATACGGCTGTCAATGGCATAAAGTTCATGGTACTCGATATCGCTCAAATCGATTCCCAACACTTCGGCACGGGCTACCGCTCGCCCCGTAATGTGGTGCGCTTCGCGGAACGGAACATCGCAATGTTCGACAAGATAATCGGCCAAATCGGTCGCACTCAAATGCCCAAGTTTACATGCCCGAGCCATATTTTGCGGTTTGACGGTCATTGTTTTCAATGCTTCCCGCAAGATTTCAAGGGAAATTTCTGCCGTTTCCACACTGTCAAACACCCCCTCTTTGTCTTCTTGAGTATCTTTGTTATAGGCGAGCGGCAGCCCTTTCATCACGGTTAAAAGGCCCATTAGATTACCGAATACTCTCCCTGTTTTTCCTCGTAGAAGTTCCGGGACATCGGGATTTTTCTTTTGCGGCATAATAGAACTTCCGGTCGAATAGGCATCGGAAAGTTCGACAAAACGGAACTCATAACTCGACCAAAGGATAATCTCTTCCGCAAGCCGTGAAATATGCATCATCAACGTCGAAATATTGAACAAAATTTCCAATGCAAAATCACGATCGCTTACCGTATCAAGACAATTAATACTCACCGCATCAAACCCGAGCAACTTAGCCGTCATTTCGCGATCGATATTATGAGGTGTCCCGGCAAGTGCTGCGCATCCGATAGGGGAGATATTGTTACGTGCGGCAGAACTCTCAAATCGTTCACAATCGCGTTTAAACATTGAAGCATACGCTAAGAGATGGAAAGCGAAGTTAATCGGCTGAGCATGCTGTAAATGCGTCATACCCGGCAATAAAGTTGTCGTATGTTCACGTGCGATATCAACTATCGCCCTCATGAGCGATTTGATTTGTTCGACTATTTCCCCGTTTTTACGAAGAACAAAGCGGCGAAAATCTAAGGCAACCTGATCGTTACGGCTGCGCGCGGTATGAAGTTTTTTTCCTGCTTCACCGATAATTGAAGTAAGGCGCTTTTCGATGGCCATGTGCAAATCTTCATCACCAATTTTCCATTCAAACGAACCTGATTCTATTTCGCTTAATACCTGAGCCATACCGCTCTCGATTGCAGTCAATTCCTCACGGCTCAAAATTCCTTGATGAGTTAGCATTTGTGCATGTGCGACAGAGCCTTCTATATCTTCACGATACAGTTTTTGATCAAACATGATCGAGGCGTTAAATTTTTCTAAAAGGGTTGACGCATCTTGCGTAAAACGTCCTGACCACATTTTTTCCATAATAGCTCCGATGAATAAAAAGTGGGGTATTTTAGCGAAGTTTGGATTAGAAGAAAATCATCCTTTAAAGGATGATGGATTGTTTAATTGCAGGCAGGAACGTTACCGCTGTCCCCGGCGTATTCGACCAGGAAATCTTCAAGATGACGTGCGTCTTTTGTAAAACCACGGTCATTAAAGTAAGCCCAAGAAGCTTCTGCTTTTTTGGAGGAAAGATGGATTTGGGCAAGTTTTTCACCTTTATTATCCATTATTTTAGACCAAACACGCTGTTTTTTAGATGCAGCTAACGCTTGACCGCCGCCGTGGCATGATTTACAAGATTCGATGTAAATTTTTTGCCCTTTATACGTGGCTGCATTAAGAAGGGTAGAACTGGCCAAAAGTGTAATCGCTACTGTAGCATAAAACTTGCGCATCTTAATTATCTTTCCCTATTAATTATTATTTAAATCGTCTATATTACATTACTAATTCTAATAAATTGCTTAATTCAATGCCCCTAAAAAAGGGGAAATAAAGCGTCAGAGCTGATATTTTTTCTCTAGTTTTGGATCTAAATCCCAGAGTGAAAGTGATTTAAGACGTTCCACAACCGATGGGGTACATTCGACATCACCCGGCCATTCACGTTCAAAAGAATCCACAACCGTTTTCGTAGTCCCGTCAATCGCAACGATCGACTCAGACCGGTACACGTCACGTGCGGCATCCATATTGTTCGTTACCCGCCAAAGAAGCATATAAGGGTTATGAATATCATTTTTTTCTTCATCCACAAAAATAACGATTCGGACAAACGATGCAAGTCTTTCCAACGCACTAAAACACTCTTTTAACGAACGTGTTTTACGAATACTTACCACCGTTATAGGGTTAGCGGTATGACGCATATATTGCGTAAGAGCTGTAACTTCCGGAATAAGATTTTGGAAATGTTCCGTCAATGCAGAGCTGTCGATTGATTCAGGAGCAATCGGTGAATGTGATGCAGTAAAGTCAATCCCCAATTTGCCTCCGACCAATGACTCGGGACTGGAATGGTCAAGTGCATCGGTAATCCCCTCTGAAATAAAAAGGCATTTTGGGATAAAGCGATTCAATGCATAGGTAATTAATGCTTCATAATTCGTAAGTTTCGGGGCATCTTCCCCGAAAAAGAGAGCATGTTTGACAAAACTCATCTGTCCTGAGCCCCAAAAAATATGCATAAACTGTTTCGCATGCCCTTTATACAACGGTTTCATTTTTGCCAAAATCAGATTATGAAAAACACCGTTCTCCGGCATATGATAATCGATCAGATCAGCTGCATTCGTTTTTAAAAGCGGCAAGAATACCCGTTCGGTTGCCCAACCCATGTATTTGTCTTCTAGAGGCGGTTTACCGACAACGGTCGCCAAATAATAGGGATTTTTGCGGCTCGTAATCGCGCTGACTTCCATGACGGGATAATGCTCCGCAAGCGTATAATAGCCCGTATGATCTCCAAAAGGTCCTTCAAGGACAAATTTTTCCGGATCAACCCACCCTTCGATGACAAAATCGACATCTTCGGGAATATACAAAGGTGTTGTAATCGATTCAACCAGTTTTGGAGACTCTTTTTTGATCAAACCATACAACAGCAATTCATTAACACCATACGGCAGAGGTGCCGTTGCACACCAGGTATAAAGCGGATCACCGCCGATTCCGATCGAAACAGGCATTTTTTTACCAGCACGCTGGTATTGGTCGAAAAAGTGTGATGAGTCTTTATGAATCTGCCAGTGCATTCCGAGATGATTTTTATCATACACCTGTAAACGATACATCCCCAGATTGACCACTGCACCGTCTAAACTCTGGGTATATACCTGTCCCATCGTAATAAAGGGTCCGCCGTCTTCTTCCCACGTAGTCAGAATCGGTAAATCGTACAAATTAACTTCATCGCCTTGTTTTACAACTTCTTGACAACTTCCGCGCTTTTTCAGCTTTTTCGGGAAAATATCTTTCATCGCAAACAGGTCACCGAGCATGCCGACTTTCTCTTTAAGTCCCTGCGGCGGCTTCATATGCAGAAGCTTTTCGATCTCTGCCGCTACCCCTTCGACTTCGCGGCCGAACAAAAGTTCGGTACGGCGAAACGAACCGAACAGATTCATCACGACAGGAATGTCAAATTTTTTGCCGGTAGCTTTGTCAACCGGATGGGTAAAGAGAAGGGCTTTGCCGCCGTTTTCTTTTTTTACTTCGGCATATGCCAAATGGGGAATTTCCAACGCTATATCAAGAGGTGTATCAATGATACGCAATTCATCTTTGGATTTTAATAGATCAATTGTTTTATGCAGTGTCACGGATTAAGCCTCGTTTGCCATAACTTCGGCACGATGTAATAATTCCATCGCTCCCTGAGCAATCAAACGCTCTGCCATCGCTTCACCCGCGCGAGATGTTTCATCCTGAGATAACGTCACCATTTCGCCCATCACTTCAGAAGCGTCAGGAAGTCCGAGAAGTGATCGTACGACAACACTGCCATCTTCCTGCACTCGGGCACTCACACCGATCGGTACTTGGCAACCGCCTTGCAGCGTATCGACAAATCCTCGCTCGATACTCGTCTCAATTCGGCTGTTTCGATCTTCCAAAAAGGCCGCAATTTCTAAAACCCACGGCTCATTTACGGTTTCAATCCCTAATGCGCCCTGTCCCATAGAGGGGATCATCTCTTCGAGAGAGATCGGATAAAAATAGGTCACGAGATGAGAAAAACCGAGGCGGTTAATCCCTGCAGCTGCGAGGATAATCGCATCAAATTCCCCCTCTATGAGCTTGCGGATTCGTGTATCGACGTTACCGCGCAAATCTTTGATGACCAAATCGGGACGCTGTTTCACCAACTGCATACGACGGCGCAAGGAAGAGGTACCGACAACAGCACCCTGCGGAAGCGATGCGATATCAGGATATTTTTCACTCAGCATTGCATCCCGTACATCCTCACGAGTTGTGATTGCAGATAAAAGAAGCCCTTCGGGCATAACTGTCGGAACGTCTTTAAGGGAATGAACCGCCATCTGCGCCTCGCCTCGAAGCATTGACTCTTCGATCTCTTTGAGAAACAACCCTTTACCGCCTATTTTTGCCAACGGCGCATCCAAAATTTTATCCCCGGAAGTGATAATAATTTTGAGTTCTACTTCCACATCACTAAAATTCGATTCAATTACCGATTTGATATGGTTGGACTGCCAAAGGGCGAGTTTGCTTCCGCGAGTTGCAATGGTGAGTTTTTTCATGAATTACTTAACCTTAATCTCTTTATATTTGTTTTTCGAAGGATCTTTTTGACCGTCAAAGAAAACCGTCGGTGTTCCCGCAACCATCATGGATTGGGCCACCTTTTGGTCAAATTCGAACTGTTTAACCACTGACGGGCGTCGAATATCGGCAACCGTTACTTTGGTTCCAAACGTTTTATTAAAGGCATCGAGAATTTTTTGTTCATCTCTTTCGTTAGGGTTAATATCTACTTTATAGAGCCCTAAAACCGCATTGTCTGTCCCGTTTTGATCGATCGCGATAGCAGCCTTGGTAAGAGCAACAGAGGCTGGATGCAATCCTGCTAAAGGGAAATGGTAATAATAGACGGCAAACGTTTTAGGATATTTTTCCATATAGGCTAGTGCATCCGGTACATATTTGCGGCAAAACGGACAAAGCGGATCAGAAAAAACCGCTACTTTATGAGGAGCATTGGCATCTCCGCTGATACGGTTCGCTTTAGTATAATACGCATTATTAAAATCAGGTGCAACAATATCATTGTATCGTTCTCCGGTTTTAATATTGACAAATTCCGGAGCTATTGTATTGCCATTGACAAAATAAGTGGCGTTTTGATTGATATGGCGAACATCGTTCCCCTGCTTCACGTCTGCTTCGATAGTGATAAAATAGGTCTGCCATCCGCTCACACCTGAGAGATTTTGTTTACCTGCTACATCAATCTGGAGATTAGAGATATTCGGATTTCCCCCTATCCCTTTTTTCAAAAATGAGACTACTTCGGCATCAGTAGCCGCCATCAAACTAGCGGAGAGTAGTAGAATCGTTGATAATTTCGGCATCAATGACATTGTCATCCTTTGATTTGGTTTGTGTGGGGTATTTTCGCGAAAAACGGTTAATGATAAGCGAACTGAAAAGAGAAAATTGCATCAAGATTCCGATAATGTCACTTAAAAATCCGGGGACGATCAAAAGAATCGCGCCTAAAAGTCCCGTCATATTCCGTTTGGTAAAACTCTCCATCGTGATTTGACGCGTTTGAAGCGCAAAAAGATTCTCACTGAGGGTATGACGAAAATTCATCAATAAAAAAATCCCCAAGAATGCACTCAAAACGATTTCGAGGAAAGTGGCAAGGCCACCGATACGGGAAGCAATCTCCACCGTTACGACCACCTCTAAAAAAAGGTAGATCAGAAAGTAGATCATCCTCGTAATTCCTGGATTTTTTCTAAGACATGTGCAGCTTCTACGGTAATGATCTCACGTGTGGCACGGATCATAATTTGTACCGAACCGTTTTCAAGCTCTTTACCGACAATGACCGTGAACGGGAATCCGATCAATTCGGCATCGGACATTTTAAATCCGAACCGCTCTTTGCGGTCATCCAAAATTGTTTCAATACCGCATTTTTGTAAAGAGGCATACAACTCTTCCGCATACGCCATGTGAGACTCTTCTTTGATATTCGAGACCATAACGTTCACCAGATACGGAGCCGTCGCATGGGTCCAGATACACCCTTTTTCATCATGATGCTGCTCGATAACGGCCGCGACAAGACGGCTGACACCCATACCGTAGGTTCCCATGATAAACGGCTGAGACCGTCCGTTTTCATCCAGATATTCCGCTTTCAGCGGTGCGGAATAAACGGTACCGAGTTTGAAAATATGTCCAACCTCTATCCCTTTGGTATGTTCCATTTTACCGCCGCAATGAGGACATCCGTCACCCACTTGAACCGTTACCAGATCCGCAAACGGTGCGTCGTTCATAACACTCAAATCTACACCGACGAAATGGTAATCCATTTCATTTGCACCGCAAATCATTGAGGCTGCATTGCGGGTGTCGTTGTCCATGACAAAACGGATTTTATCCTGATCCAACGGTCCGATAAAGCCAGGAACCAAACCGATTTCGACCAGTTCCGCTTCGGTAATATCCACCAAATCGATCGCACCGACGCTGTTACGGGCTTTTACTTCTTGGAGTTCATCGCATCCGCGGATAAAGAAACATACCGGTTCGCTCCCCTCCGTGTACACGGCACGCATTACGACCGCTTTGAGCGTGTAATACGGATCGACATGGAAAAAGTTGCTCAAATCCTCGATCGATTTGACATTCGGCGTTTTGAAACGGTTAAAATCAGCCTGAGGTGCTTCAGGGATCACACTGCGCGGTGCACGGCGTGCCGCTTCGACATTGGCACCGTATTCGCAGGTATCGCATACGGCAAGTGTATCTTCACCGCTATCCGCCAATACCATCAACTCTTTTGAACCTGTACCGCCGATTGCACCGCTGTCGGCTTCTACAATACGGAAATTCAGACCCAAACGTTCCAAAATACGTTTGTACGCCGCTTCCATTGCATCAAACTCACGATCCAAGTCCTCCGTCGAGGCATGAAAGCTGTAACCGTCTTTCATCACAAATTCACGTGCACGCATAAGACCGAATCGCGGACGGGCTTCGTCGCGGAATTTGGTTTTTACCTGATAGACATTGAGCGGAAGCTGTTTATAGCTCGTAACACGGTTACGGACGATACTCACCATCATCTCTTCATGGGTAGGCCCGAGGACAAAAAGGTTATCTTTGCGATCACGGAAACGGAGCAGCTCTTTACCGAATTTTTCAATCCGGCCGCTCTCCTGCCAGAGTTCTGCCGGAGTGACAAAGCTCAAATCCACTTCCAAAGCACCGCATGCAGCCATCTCTTCATTAATGATATTCTCAATTTTACG
Source organism: Sulfuricurvum sp. (assembly GCF_028681615.1). NCBI lineage: Bacteria > Pseudomonadati > Campylobacterota > Epsilonproteobacteria > Campylobacterales > Sulfurimonadaceae > Sulfuricurvum > Sulfuricurvum sp. The sequence continues at coordinate 38,637 of NZ_JAQUHV010000008.1, read as the reverse complement.
AAGCACCCGTTTTCCCAACGGCAAAAAGTTATACAGACCGCTCGCGACCTGTGCTACGAATCCCGCACGGGAAAGATAGATATGACTCGGGAGCTGGGCATCTTTCGGGGACTCTTTTGTCGTTGGGATATAGGCTTTTGAAAAACGCATTATTTTCCTTTAGGGTAATATTTACAGCTGGTTTGGCTCATCTCTTCGCCTTCATCTTGTTCCATCAAAAAACTCATTGATTCGATCAGGGCATCTACACGCATCGCATCCGAACCGTCACGCATACGCTGAGCAAACGGATGCAAAAAGCGTTTCAACGCTTGTTCGGTCGCTTTTTGAACCGCATCCGCATGCTCTTTTGGAATGTAGCCGTTTTCGATAACGCGTGCTGTCTCATTTGCTGCAGCACGATACGCTCTGACATACAAGCTTTTGATAAGCGGCTCAATCGAGAGTGTTTTCAGCCATTCAAAAAATCCGACGACGTGACGTCGAATAATCACATACGAGAGTTTTGCTTCATCTTCACGCAACGCAATATTTTCATTTACGATCTCTTTGAGGTCATCCACACTAAAGAGATGGATTCCCCAAATCTCAGGATCACATTCGATATCTCTCGGAACCGCCATGTCAAACCAATAGCGATCATACGAACACGGTTTCACCATCTCTTCGGTTATGATAGGCTGGAGCGAACCGGTCGCGGTAAACAAAAGCTCGTTTTCATTAATTGCATAAGCAAGCTCTTCATACGCTCTCACCCTTGCATTGCACTCTGCCGCAATCGCTTCGGCTTTCTCGAATGTACGGTTCATCAGGGTCACTTCAACCCCTTGGGCACTCAGGTGCTTGCATGTGATAACCGACATTTCACCTGAACCGATAACCAAGGCTTTTTTACCGTTTAAATCACCGACGCTCTCTTTGACTTTTGCAACGGCTACACTCGCTACGGAAACCGGTTTGGAAGAGATATTCGTCGCATTACGAACTTCTGCGGCACATTTAAATCCGTAATTCATGGCACGAGAAAGTTTTTGCGCCGAATAACCGTTTTCCTGCGAAAGTTTGAATGCATCTTTGAGCTGTCCCGCGATCTGGGTCTCACCCACAACCATCGAGTCCAGTGAACTCGCGACGCTGAAAAGGTGATGAATACACCCCTCATCATCGAAAATATCGGCACGGCTGTGCAGGTCTTCACGAGACATTCCCGAACGGCCGCATAACAGTTCAAATACCGCTTCACTGGCAGCGTCGGTATCGTTACAACTGCAGAATATCTCTACCCTGTTACAGGTAGAGAGGATCATCGATTCGCTGATAGCGGGAGAACTGTTGAGTTTTTCCATCGATTTGACTTGCTGGATCTCATCCACAAATGCGAGTTTTTCGCGTATGGCGATGGTAGAGTTTTTATGGGAAAAGCTGATAATCAAATAGTGCATTTAATGATTTCTCTGAATAACGGTTTCGATAATAGCGCGCAATGGCGCATTATCGCCGATTGCTTCGATCGCCTCGTCGCATAATGCACGGGCATAGCCGTATGAGCGTTCGATAATTTTAAATTCATCCATCTTGGATCGAATCCACACTTTTTCATCCTCATCCAAAACTTTGCAATGGCTGCCGACAAGACGTGTTTTCTCATCCTCGTTTAAACGTTCATACAGATCGATATACGGTAATGTCACTTTCCCTTCCGAAAAATCATTGAGAGAAGGTTTCCCGAGTGTCGCTTCATCTGCCGTAATATCTAAAATGTCATCGACGATCTGAAACGCCAATCCCAAATTTTTACCGTACGTTGCATACGCATCTGCATCTTCACCTGCCAAGACAGCCGCGCTGAATGCACACGATTCGATCAGTGTCGCCGTTTTGAGATAAAGCATTTTCAGATACAGATCGCGATCCGTATTGAAAGCCGTTGCCATTTCAACGTCCATCATCTCTCCTACAGAGAGTTTCGTAACCGATTCGGCGATAGTACGGGCGATGGAAGGGTCAAATGAGGTCAGTTCGCTGAAAGCTTTGGAGTAGAGGATATCGCCGAGCATGATTGCAATTTTACTCCCATGCGTGGCATTCACCGACGGCACGCCTCGGCGAAGCATCGCATCATCGATCACATCGTCATGGAGCAGACTTGCTGCATGGATCAACTCGACAATCGCACCGAGAAGCGGAGCGGTAGGAGCCGCAGGGGCAATTGTCAGAATCAAACGTGCACGAAGACGCTTACCGCCTGAAAGTGTAGCGAACAGCTCGCTCGCTTTGGCGTATCCGACTTCATCCACTAATTGTCCTATTATCGCTTCTACCCGTTCCAACATACCCTACTTTATACTCATTTCGTTAAATAATCCAATTTTACCTGTGTTTCTTTGTCAAACAGTAAAAAGTCAAACTGTACTGTTTGATTTACTTCATCGTATTTTTTAAATACAACAAGGACGTACGGTACGTCCGTTTCGCTGTATTTAGGAGGCAACAGACGCTTTCGAAAGCTGTCGTTATGCCCTTCATATAAAATATGCTGTCCCACGATCCGGTCAAACTTCTCATGCACTACCAAGGCTTTGTCCGTATAAAGCGTCCAACGAAAGCTCAAATTACGGTCCAACCCTGCAGTTTTGACCGACACGATAGCCGTTTGGTCTTTTTTAAGATTAAAATTTTTTAATTCTTTCCACGGAGCAGCGTGCAGATACCACCCGCTGCTCAGCAACAAAAATACAAAATATCTTTTCACCTACTGCTTACTCGTTTTGAGTTAAAACGTTTCCAACCGAAATGATGTAAAGATTTTTTGTCATCATATCGACTTCATCCGCACGCTCAAACTGCATCGTTTTAAGGATACGTTCAATTGCATCTTCGCCGTGTGCTTCTTGCAGCATAAGTTCCATAGCCGCCATACGCGTCATCAAACGCTCAAGTTCATTTTGAACCAAATCGCGATTTGCGTTGTAAACGATATCTAAAAACTTACTTTTCGGCGAACCTTGGAAAATATCGTCTTCGTCTTCAAACAAATTATACATCGTATCTCCAAAGTATCAATTTAAGAGGGCGATTATACCATCTGAATTCTTAGGTCTGTAAAAAAAGAGTTAGAGAAAAAAATATAGAAGAAAAAGATGAATGTTGAATGAATTTCAGGAGAGGTTGGATTTTAAAATAAAGGGGTTAAATCAGATCGACATCCCCAAACATCTTGGGAATGGAAAAGAAATATCTAGAATTCACCCAGTTTTTTCCAAATGTTGAGCTAAAAACATTTTCATAATTGCTTGTCGGGCAACACCAAGCCGTTTTGCTTCATAATCGAGTCTCTCAATCATCCATACAGGCAAATCAAGATTCACCCGTTTTTGCTCCAAATTAGGCCGACGTGATGCAGACCAATCCACAAACTCAGTTATATCTTCGCCATTATCAAATGCTTCGTCAAATTCTTTAGCTGTTTTCATAATATTCTACCTCCACTTGCCGTGATCGTCTCACGGAAATTATTCGAATCATTTCTGACCGATACGTTATAACAGCAGACCAGTGTTTTTCCCCGATTTTTCCTATACATATAAAACGCATTTCATCAGGAAAGTTCAAAGGAGCTTCAAGTAAATTTTCATCGAGCCATAGATGTTGTGCTTCATCGAAGTCAATCCCATGTTTTTCTCTATTTACTTTACTTTTGTTGCTATCATATTCAAATTTCATACTAATAGTATACCAAATTTAAAAATAAAATGAGTTATTGGGGATAGATTCCGTGTCGTAGCACGGAATGACGGGAGAGCAATCTAAAAGAGCGTATCCGAAATCTGACTTTTGTATTTCATTAATTCCACTTTAGCTTTGATAAGACGATTTTCTTCCATCAGAGAATCATGTTCATGCGTGAGTGTTGATATCTCACGGCTTTTAAAATAGATTTGGGTGTTGATAAAAATTTTAGGAAAAACGATCACTAACACCAAAAATATACCTACAAAAACATTCCGTAAAAAAATCGGCCCCATCGATTCATCGGGAGAGATGATATGCTGGGTCTCTTCTAAAATATCGTGCTTTTCGCTCATACTATTTTCCATTTTGAACAACAGAGGAATAAAATCCCTCTGTCTACGCTTGCCGCTAAGGCACTAAAGCTAGCCTCTTCGAGGCAGACATCTACTTTCATTCTGAAAGCCCTCTTCGGATCTCAAATATTCGTAATTTTGCGCTTCTACTTCGCGAATTGGCACGAAGTTCATCGTCCTGTGCCGTTAGCGGTTTTTTGGTGATCACTTTTCCGATGGAGTGATTGTTCCCACAGGTACATCGCATCGCATCATCGGGACAAATACAGTTTTTTGCCCATTTCGAAAAGCGGTTTTTGACGATCCGGTCTTCCAAAGAATGGAACGTAATAATCGCAACGCGCAAATGTTTGATCGATGATGTCTCTATAGCATCCAGCAATCGGGTCAATTCACCCAGCTCATCGTTGACTTCAATACGAATTGCCTGCATCACGAGGGTCGAAGGATGGATTTTTTTGCCCTTGGGCATCAAATGAAAAATCGCCTGAGAAAGCTCTTTTGCCGATGCGAACGGTCGGCGCTGAACAATCGTCTCCGCCACTTTTCGGGCATTGGTCACTTCGCCGTACTCGCGTAAAATGTTTTCCAATGCCCCTTGAGAATACTCATTGACAACCTCGGAAGCACTCAGTTCTGCATTCGGATTCATACGCATATCGAGGGTATCGCTCTCATACGAAAAGCCCCGTTCCCGCTGATCAAGCTGCAAAGAAGAAACCCCGATATCGGCTAAAATACCGCAAATTTTTTCCCCGTTTTCTTTCATTACCTCTGCCGCAACCTCTGAAAAACGCCCTTGACGTATCTCGACACGATCTCCATAAGGGGCAAGACGCTGTGATGAAAAAGCGATCGCCGTCGGATCTTGATCGATGCCGATCAAAGAGAGTGAGGGTTTGTTATCGAGCAATAACGACGAGTGTCCGCCGTATCCCATCGTACAGTCGACGAGTTTTCCTTTTTCACACGGAGCAAACGCGTCGATAACTTCGCGATAAAGGACGGGGATATGAGGCGTTTCCTGCACTGCGTAACCTTTGGTTTTATTGGCCGTTATGATAGCTTAAGCTCACTAACATATCGTTTAAAATCGCTGATAATACGGCTCATTTTCTTCTCCTGACGCCATACCATACGAAATTCTCTTTTAAAGCTATGGGCTTTAATACGGGCTTCAAACATTTTTCCCTCTTTGAGTTCTTCAACAATGCTGATACGAGGCAAACACGAAAGTGCATGCCGGTCATTGAGTAAATACCCTTTTATCGCCTCATTGTTTTCAAATTCCATATCGATGTTCAGCTCTTTATCGATCGGAGCGATGTGCGAGAGAAAGATTTCTCGGGTCCCGGATCCGCGTTCCCGTAAAATCCACCGTTTTCGGACCAATTCATCGATAAAATAGTCCCGTTCTGTAAGGGTGGGGTCATTTCCGACCACGACAAGTTCATCGGTCATCAACGACTCCGATACGAGTTCTCCATCACTAAAATGCCCCTCGATAAACCCTAAATCGCAGATCCCTTCACGTACCATATTGATAACCTCGGTACTGTTGGCGGTTTTGAGCGATACTCTAACCTGTTCATGCGTAGATCGAAAGTTACCAATCCATTTAGGAAGAAGATAGTTACTGATTGTGACACTCGCGGCGATATACAGATGTCCTCCGCTCGAATCGGCTCGGAAGTGCTCATACAACTGCTGTGAGCGTTCCAAAATCTCTTCGGAATTCTCAAAAAAATAGCGTCCGCGCTCATTGAGCATCAATCGTTTCCCTATCCGTTCAAACAGTACATCGCCCAGCTCTTTTTCTAGTTCACGCACCGCCATGGAAACGGCTGAGGGGCTCATGCCTAATTGCTCTGCGACATCAATAACGCGGGTCGATTGGGCCATTGCACCAAAAATTTCCAACTGACGTAATGTAAACATAGTTAGTTCTCCCTATGCGTTGCTAGCACAAATCATTCTCAAAGCACTTTCTATCGCATCAAAAACATGTTTTAGCTCTTCGGGAGAGATGATGTAAGGAGGCATCACATAGATGACACCCCCCAACGGACGGATCAAAACCCCTTTTTGCAGACAGTGTTGATGTATTTTCAAACCGATGCGCTCACCCGGTTCAAATCCTTGCAATTCAATCGCTCCGATCATACCGCATTGACGAATCTCTTTTACACATTCAAACACGCCAAACCGGCCCAGCTGTTCTCCCATATAGGCTATCGTTTCTTGATTTTTTACTATCACGTTATCGTTTTCAAAGAGATCCAATGTCGCGTTGGCAGCGGCACAGGCAAGTGCATTTCCGGTATAACTGTGTGAGTGTAGAAAAGAGCGTGCAGGATCATAATCGCAGTAAAAAGCACCATATATATCTTCTGTCGTTATAACAACCGAAAGCGGAAGATACCCTCCCGTAAGCCCTTTTGAAAGAATCAAAAAATCAGGGGTAATGTCCGCCTGTTCACACGCAAACATGCTTCCGGTCCGACCGAATCCGACCAATATTTCATCGGCAATAAAATGGACACCGAATTCTTGAGCGATTTTTTTGGCTTCCGAAAGAAACAGTGGGTGATACATTTTCATCCCCCCTGCCCCTTGGAGCAGCGGTTCAACGATCAATGCCGAAATTTCCGCTCCACGTTCCTGCAGCAGATTTCGAAATGCTTGTGCGGCTTCCAACGCCGCTTCCGGTGTCTGATCTTTGGGTGAAGGGGTTTGAATCGCACGAATCAATAACGGCTCATACGTCTCTTTATAGAGGGCTACATCTCCGACAGAAAGAGCACCTAGCGTCTCCCCGTGATAACTGTCGCTGAGAGATACGAATAGACTTCGGTCATCTCCCCGATTTTTATGGGCATGATAACTCATTTTTAAAGCCACTTCGATCGCACTTGAACCGTTATCCGCATAAAAACAACGCGTTAGCCCCTCCGGTGCAAGAGCGACAAGACGCTCCGAAAGACGGATGACACTCTCATGGGTAAAACCTGCCAAAATGACATGTTCGAGTCTGGAAAGCTGCTCGATAATTTTTCCGTTGATATACGGATTGCAATGCCCGAAGAGATTGACCCACCAACTGCTGATGGCATCGATATAACGGTTTCCGTCAAAATCGTGTAAATATATACCATCCCCTTTTGAAATGGGGACAAGCGGGATCGTTTCATGATCTTTCATTTGCGTGCATGGATGCCATAAAACGTTTAAATCACGGCTTGACATCTCTAAATTATTCATCCGAAACCTCTTCAATTGAGTTATAATATGATAACATGTGTTAGTCGTCTACTATTTTCATCCAAGTTTAATGGTAAACTGAATAGAATATCTGAATTTTACAATAGGATCGTTTAATATGATTACTTGGATGCAACGCCACCGAAAATACCTGGTCATTACGATCTGGATCTCCACCATTGCCTTTATCGGAGCCGGATTCGTCGGATGGGGGCAATACAGTTACGGAAACAAGTCCGGCGCTGTTGCCAAAGTAGGAGATGTTTCCATCACTGCTGCAGAACTGCAAAGAAGCTATTCGAATATCTTTAACCAATACAATCAGCTTTTCCAAGGAAAATTTGACGAAAAACAGGCCAAACAATTCGGTCTTCAACGCCAAGCACTTCATCAACTTGTCAATCAGGCTCTCATTCTCAATCTTGCCAACAGTTACGGACTCATCGTCACCGATACGGAACTTTTGAACGTTATCAAGTCTCAGCCTAGTTTTGGGAAAGACGGCACGTTTAGCAAAAGTATCTATGAAGAGACGTTAAAGCAAAATCATTTAACGATCAAAGAATACGAAGAGTTGATGAGAAAAGATCTTTTGATTCAAAAAACACTCTATCTTCTTGCATCCGGTACGAAACCGATCGAAGAAAAAACTTTTGAAAGTGCCTTGGGCGTTTCAGATAAAATCAACTATAAAGTTCTCACACCTAATATGATCACCCTCACTGCAAATGATGCGGAGCTCAAAGCATTCTGGGAAAAACACCAAAAAGAGTTCAAAACAGAACCGAGCTATGAGGTTGCTTATGTAACGCAAGCACATCAATCCGTATCACCGAGTGAAAAAGAGATCAGTGATTATTATGATATGAACCGCCAGCTGCTAAAAGACACTTCCGGCAAAGTCCTTTCTCTCGCCGATGCCAAAGGACAAATTATTGCCGCATTAAGCGACAAAGCAACGGAAAAAGAATCTCTCCGTCTTTACATTGATTACAAAAAAGGTGCATTGAAATCCGGAATCGTTGCGCAAAAAGCCACTATCACAGCATCTTCATCACCGTTTAGCCCTGAGCTCACCAAAGAGATTCTTACCCTGGATGATCAAAAACCGTATCTTAAACCGCGTAAAAACGGAAACGAATACATCATCGTCAAACTTGAAAAAATGAATCCTGCCCGCACCAAAACATTTGAAGAGGCGAAAACAGATGTTAGTGCACTCTATCTTAACGAAGCGAAAAAAACCAAACTTCAAGAGTTAGCTCAAAACAGTTATAAAACATTCACAGGGACTACCAGTGATTTCGTCACCCATGCGGATGGTGCTAAATTAGCCGGATTGAGCAGCACCGAGGGATCAGAGTTCCTCACAAAACTCTTTACATCCAAACAAAAACAAGGTTTTGTTACCCTTGAAAGCGGAAATGTTATAATCTATAACGTTTTGGAACAAAAGTTGCTTCAAGACAAAACAATAGCGGATGAAAACACCGTGCTCAAGCTCAAAGGGAGCTTGTTGGATCAAGGGCTGATCAAAGCACTTGAGAGCAAGTACCCAGTTGAAATCTATGTAGAGGGGATTTGATTTGAAACGAACCGTTTTAGCCATTGATATCGGCTCAACAAAAGTTTGTGCGCTCATCGCGGAAATCGATGACGATAACGTTGCACAAATAATCGGAGCCGGTATCTCAAAAGCACAAGGTCTTCGCAAAGGAAGCATCACCAATATCGAGCTTGCATCCAAATCGATCAAGAGCGCGTTGAATGATGCTAAACGGGTTGCGGGAACTGAGCTTCGCAGTGCTGTCGTAACTATTTCCGGCGCCTACACCAAAAGTCTCAATTCCAGCGGTATCGTCAATATCCCAAACAAAGAGATCACTCTTAATGAGATTCAACGTGTCATGCACACGTCACTCTACAATGCCAATATCCCTAACGAATTTGAAGTACTGCATGCCCTCCCGTACAACTTCAAAGTCGATGACCAAGATTTCATTGAAGACCCATTGGGGATGAATGCTTCACGTCTTGAAGTTGAAACCCATATTATTACAACACAAAAATCGAATCTCAACAATTTGCGCAAAGCGGTCAAAGCTGCCGGTGTCGATGTCGAGAGCGTTGTACTCAGCGGCTACGCATCTGCTATCGCCGTTCTCAATAATGATGAAAAAGAACTCGGAGCGGCAGTTGTCGATATGGGTGGAAATACGAGCAACATCGTTATCCACTCCGGACACGCTATCCGCTACAACGACTTCCTCGGTGTCGGTTCAAACCATATCACCAACGATTTATCGATGGCATTGCATACACCGCTTCATACAGCGGACAATGTCAAAATCAGCTACGGTTCACTCTATGCTCCTAGCAATGATTTGATCGAACTTCCGGTTATCGGCGATGAGACTTCTACCCATGAAGTTTCTCTTGAAGTCGTCCATAACGTTATCTATGCTCGGGTAGAAGAGACCTTGATGATTATCGCTCAGTCGATTGAGAAAAGCGGACTCAAAGATCATATGGGAGCCGGTGTTGTTCTAACCGGTGGTTTTACCAAAATTGAAGGTCTTCGCGAACTTGCCGTAGCGATATTGGACAACATGCCGGTACGTTTGGCAAAACCGACCGATGTCGGCGGTCTTTTTGATACCCTCAGAGATCCTTCCTATTCGGGAGCGGTCGGACTGGTCAAATACATGGCCGGTAACTATACTCCGTACGAGATAGACGTTAACCGTCGTATGCGCCATACCGGCGAAGAGCCGCAGGCTGCTCAAGCTCACTATCCAATCCACGAAGAGGCGCCAAAATTTGAGCACCCTGCTTCAGCTTCTACTCCATCACCGGCGGCAGCAACACCGCCTCCTGTGAGGGAAGAGAAGAAGGCGGAAACTCAAAAAATGGTTAACATCGGGTCGAATAAACCTGTCCAAACCGAACAACCAAACCCAATTTCCAAGTTTTGGAATTGGGCAACTCAACTATTTTAATCACGTCAAGGAGCAAGCATGGAACCATTTTCAATTGAAGAATCAACAACTCTCACGGGAGCACGCATTGTAGCAGTAGGTGTCGGCGGCGGCGGTGGAAATATGATCGGCTATATGCTTAAAGAGGCAATTCCGGGTATCGAGTTGATCATAGCAAATACGGATGCTCAGGTTTTGGAACAAGGCAGTGCTGCAACCAAAATCCAATTGGGTGCAAAACTGACTAAAGGTTTGGGTGCAGGGATGAAGCCCGAAGTGGGTAAAGAATCGGCGCTTGAAAGTTATGAAGACCTTGCTCGTGCATTAGCGGGTGCGGACATCGTATTCGTGGCAGCCGGTCTCGGCGGCGGAACCGGAACGGGTGCAGCTCCGATCATTGCGAAAATCGCTAAAGAAGTGGGTGCGCTAACGATTGCTGTCGTGACTAAACCGTTCTCATTCGAAGGTAAAAAACGTCTTAAACTTGCGGAAGACGGTTTGCAAGAGCTTAAAAACGAATCCGATTGTATCGTTGTTATCCCGAATGACAAACTTCTCTCTATCATCGATCCGAAACTCGGTATCAAAGAGAGTTTCCGCATTGTTGACAGTGTTCTTGCACGTGCCGTCAGCGGTACATCAGGTGTTATCCTCGCCAGCGGTGACAATGACATCAACCTCGACTTCGCCGACTTGAAAACCGTTATGAGCCACCGTGGTTTGGCTCTTATGGGTGTGGGTGAATACAAAGGTGAAAACGCGGCATACGAAGCGATCAAAAATGCGATCGAATCTCCATTGCTCGACAACATGTCAGTTAACGGCGCACTCGGTGTATTGGTACACTTCAGTATGCATCCTGAGTTTCCGTTTATGGAACTCTCTGCTGCGATGGACGTCGTCCATAACAGTGTTGATGAATCAGCAGACGTTATCTTCGGTACGACTACCGATGCTAACTTGGATAAAGACTTTATCCGTATCACGTTGGTTGCTACCGGTTTTGATAAAAAAGCCGCGATGGGAATTAACAACAGCGAATTTGAAAACAAAGAAGTTCTTGCCGCAGCCGCAGCAAAACCTCGTGTCGTTATCCGCCCTGCAATGGTAGCCAATGGTGATTACAGCGAAGATTTCTTGGATGTACCGACGTTTATGCGTCAACAAAAAGACTAATTCCCACTCTCCATGCTCTCTTTTGACTCCCTTATGAAGGCCAAAACGCTCCTTGGCCTTCACGACAAATCCACCCTCTTCGATATCAAATCCCGATACAAAGCCATGATGCAGCAATGGCATCCCGACAAACACCCTGATGATCCCGAAACCGCTCACGCGATGAGTACGCAAATCAATGAAGCTTACGCCACAATGCTCGAATACTGTTCCAACTATGAATATAATCTCGAAGAAAGCTTTTTAAAAGAGCAGACCCTCACCCCGCAAGAGTGGTGGGCAAAGAAGTTTGGGGGAAGATAAAAATGTTTTATTTTCTTAAGTAAATGCTATTCTAGCTTCGTCCTCTTTTTTCGATATCCTAAAAATTTAAGATTGAATAGCTGACCCCTATCTCAAGGCATGACCCTATTTTTTTATTTTTATTTTCCAGCATTTTGATTGATGCTTGTAACCCTAGGCTCTTTAAAATCTTCAACTTTGATTATACATGGATGCTGATATCCACTCCCAGCATTTTCTGACAAACACAAAACATTTCTATTAATATTGTTTAAAATTTGTTTGACCTTACTTGCTCTATCTTTGACTAGTTTCGGTTTTTCTTCTCCCCATGATAAAACAATATTATTTGATCTTTTACATATTGCTTCAATCATCTCATCATTCTTTTCTCCAATTGGATTTTGATTGATTAACATTAGTTTTTTCTCGGTAGACCTAAAAGCAAATAGATTTAAAAGGTAGAATCCTCCCCAATCCCATTGTAGAGCTAAATTAGTAATATTACAAATAGTTTGATCACACTTTAATTCGGTAGCTTTTGATGGGTTAAGTGCTATAAATACACCAATTTCTTTATCTTCATCCCACACTCTTTTTAGCCAATATCTATAAAGTTTATCATCAGAAAATTCTGCTGATGCATAAATGATTTCTTCTTTTATCATACTTATGCCTTTATTCCTCTAACATTTAAAATGAGCCAATAAATTGCCCAAAGTGTAATTTATTGGCTCCAGTGATTTATTATGCATTTTTTCGCTTGAATACAGAAAATACTTTCTTGAGGTCAACACCAACACCAGCGAAATTTGGTTCAAGTATTAAAGAATCAACAAGTGCACCTCCAACGCCAGCTTTTTGCTCTCTTTTAACTTGAAAATTCTTAATTTCTTTTTTTTCTTTGATATCTGTAAATATCTGTTCAATAATTTTTAGAACATCAGTAGGTTGATTACAAATTCCTTTTAATTGAATAAATACAATTTCATCTTTTGGCAGTGAACCGCTTCGAACAGTTTGATTGTCTCTTTCTAAAAAGTATTGTGGATGGATTGAAGTAATCATTATTGCTGGAAGAATATCTTCAGGCTTCATACCATTAAGGCTTTCCCAAGATAATAACTCTGAAAAGAAATGACTCTCTCCAACAGGCTGTATTACTACAGCATCATTTTTTGAAGCAAATTCTGCCATACGGTCAAAATTAGAACGAAGAGTATTACCTATTGGTTCATCCCAATTGTAGTAATCAAGCACATATAAATAGTAGCTTCTTGATACGTTTTCTGGAATTTCTGCAATTGAGTGAATTTTTAATCCCATATATTTTCCTTATTGTCTATATTCATAACGTTCCATCGTTCCCAATGTCCTCATTTATAGACTCCAAAGTTGGAGCTTAGGAGCTAGAAAGGCTTTTACCACTACACCAAATTATAATTATTTAAATGATCCTTCACTAGGTTGGCAATAAAAGGCTTAGCATTACGTTCAATTGTTTTACGGCCTTGTGTTCGATGCCATATATCTCCGTTCATCATGGATTCAGATAGTTTTTGTAAAATTTTAACAGGTCGTTGAAAACAACCGTAAGAAACAAAAAAATCTTCGGACACATAACCAGTGACTTTACACAGAAAGACTTCACCAAGTTTATTTCTAGCAAATACAATATCATCAATTTTCATTCTTGAAAGCCAATAGATAATTGCAAGATCACAGCGTTGTTTACCAAGCTGCGTTTCATTAAAAGCACCATTTTCTATGAGAGTATTCTTGATTGACAGTATTTTCTTAGACAAACTTTGCTCACTAATTGAAAGTTTGGGAAAAATATCATCTTTATACTCCAATGCAAGTGCTATGTCCCCACAGCTACCATGCATACTGTGAATGAATGGTGTTTCAAAAGTGAGATTAAGATCATTCCAGTTATCTTTATCCATTCTTATGAACCAGATATTTTTCACTATTTACTCTTCCTTCTTTTTCAGATTACACCACACTGGATACCTAACTATTATATTTAATGGACATTATATATTTCAGAACTTGAATTTAACTATATAAATAAACACCAAATCTGTTTATATGTTAAAAGATAATAGTGATTTATTGCTTTAGGGGGGATAAAAGGAGGATGGATTCCGTGTCGTGGCACGGAATGACGGGATAGGTAGATTCCCGATCAGGTCGGGAATGACGAGGATGTTAATGAAACTCTATCGGCCCTTTGGCACGTGCGTGGATAAACTGCTGAACTACTTCATTGGATGAATTTTGAAACGACTCTTTATCTCCTGATTCAACAATGACGCCATCAAAGAGCATTGCGTAATTATCCCCTGCTTTGAAACTCTCAGCGATATCATGACTGATGAGGATAGAGGTCATACCGATATCATCACGCAGACCGTTGATCATCTGCGTGATAAAGTCACTCGTCACCGGATCGAGCCCTGACGTCGGTTCATCGTATAAAATGACTTCCGGCTCCAGCGCGAGGGTGCGGGCTAGCCCTACCCGTTTACGCATCCCGCCGCTGAGTTCTTCAGGATAGAGCGATTTGACGATTTTAGGATCAAGTCCGACCATCGTAAGCTTTTCGTCAATCTTTCGTTCTAACTCTTTTGGGGTTAATTTTTGATGTTCAAGCATCGGGAATGCGACATTTTCTCGAATGTTCATACTGTCGAAGAGCGCACCGCTTTGAAATAAAAACCCTACTTTCGTCCGGATTGCTCGTAATGTCGTCTCATCGGCATTGTCGACACGGATACCGTCAACCGTGATCGTACCGCTATCAGGTTTTAACAGCCCCACGATATGTTTGATAATCGTAGACTTCCCTCCGCCGGAGACACCGAAGATGACAGTGGTCTTGCCCTTCTCGATCTCCAGAGTGACCCCTTTTAGGATCTCCCGCTTTCCGAAGCTTTTGGTTACATTTTCAAAGCGGATCATTTTTTCACCGCCAAAATATAGGCTCTGCGGATAAACAGGATCAATAGCATCACAAGGAGAATTTTAAAATCGATCTCACTCGCTTTGTGCAATGATTCAAAAGAGTTTTGCATCATCACCGCTTCACCTTGCGTTTGGTATTCCAAAATTTTAGGAGTATAGACGGCACTGAATAACAGGAGGGTTCCGATAGAACCCAAAGCACTTAATATCGATATTTTGTCGATTTGCATCACTTTGTATCGGGAGACTTCATAGATTGCAATCACAGCCGTCATAAAATAAGCCCAGTAGGTGAAACGGCGAAAGATTTCCCCCATAATTTTTCCCTCTTCGTATCGAGAAAGAAGCGGCAGTGTCAAATACATCTCAGAGTGAAAGACGACTGCGGCAACGAATGCGCCCAAGATTAGAACGGCTCCTGCCGTCATTGCGATCAATAAAAGATAGATTACATCCACTAACGCTTTTTTATTCATGATGTGCCTTTAATACAAATCCTCGGTCAAACGAGGCTAAATCGGTATAAAAATCTAACGATTTTACCGCAAAACGTCTAAGATATTCTTGGACTTTTAACCGTTGATCGTATCCCATCTCACAAACAAAGAGAGGAATACGGCGATTATAAACCTCATCAAGCAAACGGCGGATAATCTCATCCCCTATTTCCCCTCCGAAAAGGGCATTTTGAGGCTCATAAGAAAGGTTGCTTTCCAATGGGGCATCCTGAGCGATATAGGGGGGATTGGAGACAAGCAAATCGATTTGTTCGGTGATAGCGTCTAAAAGATCGCCCTCACGCAGTTCAATCCGATCACTCAATCCAAATGCCTCTATATTGCGTCGTGCGACCGCCAATGCACGAGGCGAAATATCAACGGCGATAAAACGGGCATTCGGGAGATGTAAGGCCAAAAGGATCGAAATAATACCGCTCCCTACCCCTACTTCGACAACGGTTATCGCTTCATCAGCTGAAACACGTGCCAGTACTTCATCGATAAGATGCTCTGTTTCAGGTCGGGGAATAAGTGCACCCTCATCGATATAAAATTCACGGCTGTAAAAACTGACCCGATTCGTAAGGTATTCGAGAGGGACATTGCGGCTGCGTTTTTCGATCCACTCTAAAAGCAAAGGCGCTTGATCATCGATCTCATCATCTTGACGGGTGATAAAATAGAGTTGATCTTTTTTAAGATAAGCCATCAACAAAAGTTCCGCTTCACGACGGGGAGATTCTACAACCCCTTCCAGTCGTGCCGTCACATCGGCATGGAGCTCTTTTAGTCTTTTGGACATGGATCGGCGTATCCTGAGTCAGTGTGAACATATATATCTGCACCCAAAGCACGAAGACGTTCAACGACAGGAGGATGGGTCGTATGAAAAAAGCGGTATAGAGGATGCGACAGCGGGAAGCTTTTGTTTTCACTCACCAGTTTTTTCAGCGCATTGACGAGATGTTCCGCACCGCCGAGTTCTGCACCGCTTCGATCTGCTTCGTACTCATTATGTCGGCTTACCAATCCCATGAGCGGCATCATGACAAAACTGACGACCGGGAGGAGAAGGATAAAGAGCACCATAATAATCTGAGGGCTTTGGGCAACACCAAGCTCCATATAAAGCGTTTCAGGGAGGTTCCCGAAAAGCGCAAACATTGCAAACAGCATGGCCCCTACCATCGCGATATTTTTGTATAAATCGCCATGGGCGAAATGCCCCAGTTCATGACCTAAAACAGCAATCAGTTCCGAAGGAGTGAGTTTTTGGATCAGCGTATCGAACAATACGACCCGTTTTGATTTACCGAGTCCTCCGAAATACGCGTTCAACCGAGCATCCCGTTTACTCGCGTCACTGATGAAAACTCCGCTGCTGACAAAGCCCGTTTTAGCCATCAGTGCCTCAATCTGCTCCCGTAACTCAGGATTTTCCAATGGGGTTACTTTGTCAAAAAAGAGTGCACGGATCGTCGGAAAGAACATATTGATAGCGATCACGACCGCAAAAATAAATACGAACGTCCAAAGCCACCACAGTGTACTCGAAGTGATAATCATCGAAACAATCCATACGATAAGGCTTCCGATAATAATCGTCAAAAGAGAACTGATCAACGTATCTTTGACAAACTGCGCAACCGTTGAGCGGTTAAAGCCGTATTGGGCATCGATTTTGAATTTTGCAATCCAGCCGAAAGGGAGTTGAACCAAAGAATTGATCACAATCATTCCCATGACAACGATAATGGCGTGAACGCTCTGGCTTTGTACCGCAAATGCTTCATCCAGCCAGCGCATCAAACCGCCGATCCAGATTAAAAACAGACCGAATTCGACAAACGTTTCAACCATTCCGAGTTTTTCTTTTGCGACAGCATAATTTGCAGCATCCAGATATTCGCGCTCACCCATGAGCACTGCACCTCTGCGCTTGATCTGATTGATATACCCGATCTGCATTACGCTGACATAAAGTCGAACAAGAATATAAAAAGTATAAATTCCGATAATTGATGAAACCATTCGATCCCTTAGATTCTGCCTCATTTGAGGCAAGCTTTAGTGCCATAGCGGCCAGCGTAGACTAACGGGGTTTTACTCCGTTAGCGTTCAAAAAATTAAAAGGAGAATTTTACCATCATTTTACGGGTACTTTACCGATTGAATCCTGTACCGGGATTGAATCATTCACATTGCCGAAATAACTCTTGGCTCCCCAGAAAATCAACCCGATCAATAATCCGCTGATAATAACCGTCCAAACTATCGTTTTTTTTGGCCCTTTTAGGTTGTCGTAGTCCTCAATTGAACTTAATGTCGGCTCGTTGTCTACCATAGGTATCTCCTCGTGATTGTAGTGTAAGAATAGTAACCATATTAGCCTAGAATCGGTTAATGAATCCCCCCTAAAATGACGTTTTAAGGTTGGATATTGGTTTATTTTATCGTCAATTACCAACGCCCTTCAAGCGAGAGCAAAATTTGCGGCGATGAATGTTCTTTATCGATTTGAGTTTCGATTAACGTTCCTGACGTATCGTAATATTTTGAGGTGGATGCAATCGTATTTGACGTAATGTTCTTCAGATTTAACCCCAATTTAAACGTCGAATTAAGACGTTTGGTCGCATACAGATCAAATACGCCATACCCTTTTTGCGACTCGGAAAAACCATTTTCATCAATAGGATCGTCATATCCGCCGACATAGCGATAGGCGGCACCGTACGTTAATCTATACGCTTTGAGTGTATGATCGACACCGACGTTATAAAGAAAATTTGAGGTCTGTTTGATCGGACGCGTTACTCCGTTGGCCGTAATGCTGGAGTCTTGATACGTTGCGTTGGCAAAAATCCCCAAACCCTCTGCCAGTGCATCAAGGGACTTCTTCAGTTCAAATTCGCTGCCCCAGAGCTGCCCATTGCCGGCATTGTACGGCCGGGCAAGATATCTGCCGCTTCCGCTGTCAAATGTCGTCGTCGTTTCAATCTTATCGGTGATATTTCTATAAAAACCGCCGATACTGACAATCCCGTTCTCCCCGAAAAAATGTTCTCCCCTAAGCTCATAGCTGAGAGCCTGCTCTTCTTTCAGATCCGGATTTCCGATGTGATCGGGGTGATGAATATCATTTTGATAGAGTGAGCTTACCAAGGTCGCGGCTAAATCGTTTAATCTCGGCAATCTAACCGTTTTAGCGATGCTTGCGCGGATATTATCATTCGATGTCAGTTTATACAGCAGATGAAAGGACGGAGCCACATAATCGATCTTCGATGTCGTTCCAAAATCACGCGATACATTCTCATATCGAATGCCCGGAGTTATAACCAGGTTGTCGCCGCTGCTGATCTCATCCTGGATATAGACAGCCCCCCGGTTTTCACTCAATGTTAATTCACTTACGGATACGGTTCCCGTATTGAGCCTCACTTCATTGTCTTGGTATACGTGTTTTAACTCAATACCCGTTTTTATAAAATGATCGTCCTTGGCAACCGAATAATCGGTACTAGCCCCGTAAAAACGCAATAACGTAGTGTCATTTTGAGTCGCTAAGCTCGGTGTCGGCGTTATCTCCTCGGAAGAGTTCTCCCCTTTTTCGTTATTTTGATGAAATTTGAGTTTCCATTCCAGTAATTCACTGCCTGATAGATGGTATTCACCCCCTAGCTTGGACCAGATCATCACATCATTGGCTTTATCGGTATTTTTGCGAACCGTGTTTGTTGACGCAGACGTACTATCATCCGTATCGGTTTGAGTATTTCTAAGAGACAACGTACCGTCGTAGGTATATTTTTCTTTTGACGATGGGGTATAAATCAGTTTTGTCGTCACATTGAGCATCTTGTCATGCGACTTATCATCACGGACTTCATGCTGTGCCGATGCCGTATAGGTATCGATATTTTCCGTATCCGTTTTTTTATTGTCCGTTACAGTCGCATTGACAATATATGAAAAGGTATCTATCTTTCCTTCTCTTTGGGCATACAGTGTCGCTAAAGGCCGATCTTTATAGGATCCTACGGTCAGTTTAGCTTTCGTCGCACCTTTCGATTTTGGTTTTTTAAGGACGATATTGACGATCCCACCCATCGCTTCAGCCGTATATTCTGCCGAACCGTTGGTCATTATTTCGATACGTTCAATCATATCCGGAGATATTTGTTCCAAAGGATTTGGGCTCCGTTTTGAACCGGTTGAGGCTTCCTCTCCGTCTATGAGGACAACCGTATACCCTTTACCCGGAGCCCCTTTTTTCGTTTTTCCTTCCGGAATCGTCACACCGGGCGTCCTTTTGAGAATTTCAAGGGCATTTTGATCACCGTATTGGGTCAGTTCTTCACCGCGGATAATCCGTTTGGCGATCGAGTTTTCTTTGCGTTCTTCGAGAGTTTGAACCGTGTCTTGAACTTCGATTTTATCCAGTTGCAGAATCTCTTGGGCACATACACTTGAAAAGCTCATACCGGATGTGAGTAAGATGGGAAATAGTAAACGATGTTTCACAGTCTTTCCTGAAAGTTATAAGAGATATAAAATGTTTGTATTTTATCCAATAAATTATAGAAGAGTCGTATCGGTTAATACCCCATTAATTTTTAGATACGATTTAAATTCCATTAACATAAATGTTACCTAGATGTTACTCAAATTGGACTACAATAGGATCATGAAAAATCGATTTACACTTCCTATTATCACCACCGTGTTACTGGTTATATCTGCAAATGCAGATGATATGTCACTTCTCTCACCGGAGAAGCAGCGTATGTATGAACAGCAACAGCAGCAAATTGATTCAGGATACGAAAAGCTCCGGTACGACTGGCTCGCTCCCATCAATCTGAAAGCTTCAAATACCTATGAAAAATCAGCCTCAACGTCGATGCATGATACCCGGCAAAACGTATCGGCAGGAATTGCACAGGATATCTTCCGTTCGGGAGGTATTACCTATTCGATTGATTATGCGGAAAGTAAAAAAGATGCCGATACGATCAGTATGCATAAAGATATTGCAGGAGTCAATCAGCAGCTGATTACCAATGTGCTGAATTTCCGAAAAAACACCCTGTTGCTCGAACAAAGCGAACTTAAACTCAAAAACGGCAAAATTGAAATTTATCTCAAACGAAAGCAATATGAAGCGGGAGATATCGATATCACTTTGCTCAATAATGCCTTGATGAACCAAAGCAGTGAGCTCAAAAACAATACAGCTATCCGATTTACCCTTTCTCAATTGCGTCTCGAAATACTAAAACTAAGTGACCGCCCTATTGAAAGTATCCATTTGCCAACCTTCACCCTCATGCAGAAAAACGATTTTTTGGATGAAGGTTGGAACTTTCGCTATGCTCAGGCACAAAGCAGAAGCAGTGCTCAGCAATACGGTCAGATAAAAACTTCTTATCTCCCAAAACTGACCCTCTCTGCCGATGCCGGATTACAACGCTTTAATTCGAATGATCTCCCCTCAGCCAACTATAACGGAGGTTTTTACGATATGGGATTACAGCTGTCAATGCCGCTGGCGTATAATGCATCCGCCGCCACCCAAGAAGCACAAAGCCTTTATCTCAAACAGCAGGCTGAAGCGGCCGATATCAAACGACAAATGGACGGGCAATACGAACAATCGATCGAACATATATCGAGCTATCAACGTGTTATTGCCATCACCAAAGACAATCTCACCTCTTACGCAGAGTTGATTAATGCGACTAAAGCGGCTGTCGATGCCGGGTACAAAGCCGGCTATGATTTGCAAACCATTCAAAACACCAAAGCCATTGAAGAACTCGAGATCAGTATCAATGAAATCAATATTCAAATCGAATTAGCAACTCTCTACACCATGACACGCCATTCTCAGGAGCTACAGTTATGACCAAAAATTCTGATACCATCGAAAAGACACTCGGACTGGGAGAGAACCCCGCTCCGAAGAAATGGAAAAAAATCTTTATTGCCCTCTTCTTGCTTCTGGTGATCGGTGCTGCAATCGTAATCGAAATGAAGCGAAACAAAAAAGATGACGTTGCTTTTATCACTGTCCCTTACAAAACTCAGGATCTTACTACATCAGTCTCCGCTACCGGTAATTTAGAGCCGACGAATACCGTAGATGTCGGGATTGAGGTTTCCGGAACCATTAGCGAGGTACTGGTAGACTACAATGACCGTGTACATGTCAACCAACCAATGGCAAGGCTGGATACGACCAAACTTATGGCGGTTGAAACCAGTTCTAAATCCAACTGGATGAAATTTCAGGCTAATGAACAAAGTGCCAAAGCTACTTTGGATAATGCAGTCATCGAAAACGATCGGGTGCAAAAAATGTATGCATCCACTCAGGGGAATTATCCTTCCCGTAAAGATATGCAATCTGCCTTAACTGCCCTCGAACAGGCGAAAGCCGGACTTGCTGCCGCCAAAGCACAGGTTGCCCAATCGTTCGCCCAGCTTAAAACCGATCAAGATAATCTCAAAAAAGCGGTCGTGGTTTCTCCGATCGAGGGGATCGTTCTCAGCCGAAAAATAGAACCAGGACAAACCGTCGTCGCATCGATGCAGACTCCGGTCTTGTTTACACTTGCCGAAGACCTAACGAAGATGAAAGCGATCGTCAGTGTTGATGAAGCTGATATCGGCGGTGTCAAAGAGAATCAGGAAGTGCAATTCAGTGTCGATGCCTATCCTAATCGGGTGTTCGAAGGTAAAATTACTCAATTGCGGATGAACTCTGAAATCGTCAACGGTGTCGTCACGTATGAAGCGGTCGTGGAAGTTCAAAATAATGATCTTCTTTTACGTCCCGGAATGACTGCCAATGCGTCTATTATTACCGGCCTATTTAAAAATGTTCCGGTAGTCCCTAATGCGGCATTGCGGTTTACCCCTCCCGCCACTGACAAAAATGATAAGAAAAAACATGCTACGAATGGAGACGACAAAGGAAACTATGTTTGGATATTAAAAAACAAAACTCCTGTAAAAATCAAAGTCGATATCGGACAATCCAACGGAATCATGAGTATTGTTAAGAGTTCATCGTTGAAAATCGGAGATCAAATCATCACCGGAGTTGAAGAATAACCATGACACACTCTGATACTCCGGTCATCGAACTTAGAGGAACCAAAAAATATTACGGAACGGGGGACGCCACTGCCTATGCTCTGCGCGGAGTGGATCTGAAAATATATCAGGGTGAGTTTGTAGCGATCATGGGGCCAAGCGGGTCGGGAAAATCGACAGCCATGAACATCATAGGATGCCTCGATACTCCGAGCGAGGGGCAATACCTTTTTGAAGGGATAGACGTCGGTTCACTCAGCCGTGATCAGAGGGCGATATTGCGACGCAACTACATCGGATTTATCTTTCAAGGTTTCAATTTATTGGGCAAAACGTCCGCTATTGAAAATGTGGAGCTTCCGCTTCTGTATCGGGGGGTTCCCGCGTCAGAACGCCGTAAAACGGGTATGGAGGCACTTCTCAGTGTCGGGCTTGAAAAAGTTGCTCATCATACTCCCGGAGAACTCTCCGGCGGGCAGCAGCAGCGTGTTGCCATCGCTCGGGCTATTGTTACCAATCCGTTGGTATTGCTTGCAGATGAGCCGACCGGTAATCTCGATACGGCGAAAAGTATAGAGGTGATGGAACTGCTGAGTTCGTTTAACCGCGATCACGGCATTACGGTCATCATGGTAACCCATGAAAGCGACATGGCCGCCTATGCAACCCGTACGATCCACTTTCGAGACGGTGTTATCGACAATACCGAACATAAGGCAATCCCATGATTTGGAATGCCTTTATTTTAGCACTTCGTGAAATCCGCCGCAGCGTCATGCGCTCCGTCTTGACAACACTGGGGATAGTAATCGGGGTTGCATCGGTTATCGCGATGGTCATGTTGGGAGATGCCACAACGGCCTACGTCACCAACAGTATTTCCAAACTCGGCAGCAACATGCTCATCATCCGCCCCGGACAAGACCGTCACGGACCGGGCGGCGGAGATGCTACGGCAAAACGGTTTACCCATGATGATGTTACGGCAATTTCTCGTGAAATCGGCGGGCTAAAAGGGGTAGCTCCCGTCTCTTCAAAAGGGATGCAGGTCGTATATGGGAATCAAAACTATTCTACCTCCATCGACGGTAGCAACAACGACTATTTTATCGTTAAAGATTGGACGTTTGAATCGGGACGAAATTTTACTGCCGCCGAACTTCAGGGGGGAAAAGCCGTTTGTGTAATCGGAGAAACGATCCGAAAAGAACTTTTCGGTGATCAAAATCCTCTGGATGCTTCGATCCGTCTTGAAAACTTTTCATGTCAGGTCGTCGGACTGCTCCACCCTAAAGGAGCCTCTATGTTCGGATCGGATCAAGATGATGTCATCGTCGTCCCGATCCGAATGTTTCAACGCCGTATCAGCGGTAATCAGGAAATTGCGACCATCATGCTTTCCGCCAAAAATGCTTCCAGTGTTGAAAATATAAAAAACGGTGTTACAGCCTTGATACGGGAACGTCGTCACATACATTTAGGAGATGAAGATGATTTCAATGTCCGAGATCTCCGTGAAGTAGTCCAAACTCTCTCATCCACAACCAAAATGCTCACCTTATTACTCGGTGCCGTCGCAGCAATCAGTCTGCTCGTCGGAGGGATCGGGATTATGAATATTATGCTCGTTTCCGTTACCGAACGAACACGTGAAATCGGGATACGGCTCGCAATCGGTGCATTGGAGCATGAGGTATTGCTTCAATTTTTGGTAGAAGCGGTCGTACTCTCTTCACTGGGAGGAATCATCGGTATGATATTAGGGATAGGCATCGGAATCGGCATCAACCTCTATTTTGACCTGCCGTTCGTCTTTAATACCTCAATTGTCATTATCGCTTTTTTCTTTTCGACAATTGTCGGAATCGTATTCGGCTATTTTCCTGCCCGTAAAGCGGCGCGCCTAAATCCGATCGATGCTTTACGTCATGAGTGATTTGCCGATATAGTTATATACACTCCAAAAGGAGCATTTATGCAAATCGGAACATCACAATCCACTATCAATCCGTACACACAAAGCGGTGTGACACTCACTGAAACCGATAAAGCGGATTTCAAAGAGAAAGTAAAAAGCGGCGAAATATCCGCAAAAGCACTCTCTCAGGCGTACCTGGTCCAATTCAGCCAAACAGTTGAAACCTACTCCGCCGGGAATTTAGAGGCACAAAGCGCCCCATTTGATCTGAACAAGATTAAAGATATTTTGAAATCGATTGATTACAACGCCATCGGATATACCGGGAAAGCCATTTCGGATATGACACCGGATGAAGCAAAAGCATTGGTAAGTGAAGATGGGTATTTCGGCATCACACAAACCTCTGCACGGCTCAGTGATTTTGTCCTAAACGGCGGTGGAGACAACGTTGATAAACTCAAAGCCGGACGAGAAGGGATTATAAACGGGTTTAATGAAGCTGAAAAAATGTGGGGAGGAAAGCTGCCTGATATCTCCTATCAGACTCTCGATAAAGCTCTGGCTAAAATCGATGAAAAAATTACCGCTTTAGGCGGCAGTATACTAGACACTACCGCTTAAACAAACCCTGTTTACTGCGCACTTTTGCAGTAAGGGCAGGTTTTTGCCGCGAGAGGAATTTCCATCGCACATTCTGCGCATACTTTTGTCGTCGGTGCAGCCGGTTCCGCTTCCGGTTCGGCAGCTTTGAGTTTATTGTAGGCTTTTACCATCATAAACATGACAAAACCTAGAATGGTAAACGAAATGGCATCATTGAAAAAAACGCCCAGCTTGATTGCCGGAGCACCGGCCGCATCCAAAGCCGATAATGACGGGTATTCTTTACCGTCAAGTGCGATAAACAACGATGAAAAATCGACACCGCCCATCAACAGTCCGACCGGCGGCATGATCACATTACTGACTAATGATTTAACAACCGTTGCAAAGGCTGCCCCAAAGATAAACCCGACCGCCATATCGACCACATTTCCCGAGATAAGAAATTTTTTGAATTCGCTAAGCATATGATGCTCCTTTCGATCTAATTCCTATACTATACCCTGAAAATGTTCGTGAAACGTTAAAAATTCACATTTTTAATCTCGATCATGTCCGTAACGATATCCATAATGTTCTCTGTGATGTCTTCTATGTTCATCCTGATAATAGTACCGATTATTTACCCTTGAGGGTTCCTTGCTGCTGCCGAGAGCTGCTCCGAGAGCACCTCCTACACCTCCGCCGATGATTGCACCGTCTTTACCTCCGGCAGATGAACCCACGGCAGAGCCTACACCTGCACCTAGCATACTTCCCAGTACCGCATTGCCGTCAATTTGCCCGGCTTCCGCACCCGCGTTTATAAATACTACAGCAATACATGAGAGTAATAGTTTGTTCGACATTTCAGTTCCTTACTTTTTAGCAGAATAGTAGCGCTGAAAGTATTAACGCATAAACAATGAACCTCTTTTCAAAGTCATAATTCAATATGATTATTTTTTAATCAATATATTGATTGTTTTATTTCACAAGAGTGCTACAATTATTTCAGATAAAAAAATCCTAAATGGAGTGAAGATGAAATTCGGTGAATTAAAAAAAGAGGGGCACTGGCCGTCGCTGCTGGCTGCCTTTTTGTATTTCGACTTTAGTTTTATGATGTGGACGATGCTCGGTCCATTGGCAACAGAGATTAATGAGACCCTTAGTGCTGCAGGCAATGCTCTTAATGATGCTCAGATTGCAACCTTGCTTGCCCTTCCTATCTTATCCGGTGCATTGCTTCGGATTCTTCTCGGATTTTTCGTGGACAAATTCGGACCGAAGAAGACGGCTCTCGGCTCACAGCTGATCGTCATTTTTACCCTCTTTTTCGCATTTTTCCAATCCGATGCAATTACCTATAATCAGTTGCTTCTGGTAGCGCTCGGTCTCGGATTCGGCGGTGCGTCGTTTGCCGTTGCTCTTCCGCAAGCAGGACAGTGGTATCCACCGCGATTGCAAGGGGTTGTTTTGGGTATTGCGGGTGCGGGAAATATCGGTGTCGTCATCGACTTTTTGTTTGCACCGAAAATCGCACAAGTCTGGGGATGGCCGTCGGTCTTTCTGGTCGGCGGGATTCTATCGACAATTATTTTCATCGCCTATGTGTTCTTGGCGAAAGATGCACCCTTAAGCGTCTATAGACCGAATCCGAAAAAATTCAAAGATTATATGAAGTTGCTTCGCGATAAAGACACATGGTGGTTTAACCTCTTTTATGCCGTCTCATTCGGAGGGTTTGTCGGATTTGCCAACTATATGAAAGTCTATCTGATGAACACCTATCAAAGCGATATGTCCGCAATCGGTCTGGATATGTTAAATGAAGATAATGTCAAAGTAATGGCAGGATATTTCGGAGCACTTTGCATCTTTGCCGGTGCAGTACTTCGTCCGGTCGGCGGAGCTATCGCCGATAAAATGGGAGGCATTAAATCCCTCTACGTATTTTATGGTAGTATTGTATTACTATCACTTATCACGGCATTGATCCATTTGCCGTTTTGGGCAGCGATTACGGTCATGTTTTTGATCATGGCAAATCTCGGGATGGCAAACGGATCGGTATTCCAGCTCGTCCCGCAACGGTTCGGTAAAGATATCGGTATCATGACGGGGCTCATCGGTGCGGCAGGCGGCTTGGGCGGATCGGCATTGATCAAAACGTTCGGTTGGTCGCAGGGTGCATTTGATGGCTACGCTGCCGGATTTTTGATTTTTGCCGGATTCGTCATGCTGGCGATATCAGGGATCTCCTTGGTCAAAACCCGCTGGAGAACAACATGGGGTGCGACTGCAGGTGCCCGGATTTAATTCATTATCCGATCCAACACACTCAATGAGCAAAGCCCATTGAGTGCTAAGGTCAACTATCCAATCAAGGGTTTTCATGCTGCAACTGCAATCAAGTGAACATATTCTTCCGAAAGACGGTTCCACCGGGGATGACGCATGTGCCTATACCATCATCGATAATTCGGTTTTAGTATCGGTACTGTGCGACGGTGTAGGCAGTGCCAAACGCGGCGGTACTGCAGCAAGACAGACCGTAAAATTTTTCATTGATCAGTTTAAGTCCCGTCCGAAAGCGTGGGATATCCCAAAAATAATGGAAGTTTTTACCCGTCACATCAACGGTCTTCTCTTCAAAGAGTCGATTGCACAATACGGACAAATCGAGTTATTGACGACCCTTTGCCTCGCTGTAATCGAAGGTGAGACGCTTTATACTCTCAACCTCGGAGATTCCCGAATCTATCTCTTGAAACCCGAGGGAGATTTTCAACGTCTCAGCACCGATCATACGATGGATGATGAGTATATGTCTCATGTCCTGACCCAAGCCTGCGGTCTGAGTGAAAACATCGACTTGCACGTCGTATCTACCCCTGTAGCCATTGGAGATACACTGGTTCTATGCAGTGACGGTGTCTACAATCTGATCGATGAAAAGAGTTTCAGTGATCTGGTACACCAAGGTCTGGGTGCCGGTACCATTATCAATCATGCTTCACAAAACGGTAAACTGCACGATCGGGATGATATGAGTCTGCAGATTTTTCGGATCGAAGGGCTCGATCCGCTGCACGCCATTAAAAACATCCCTTTGCTGATTCCGGAATCACTCTATGAGGGTGACGTTATCGACGGTTATACGCTCCTCTCACCCATGATGGAGCACCGACGTATCTGGAAAGTGTCAAAAGATGGACAGCTCTTTGTGATGAAATTTCCGATGCGTACCGACGATGAGCAGGCATTGGACGAATTCGTACGTGAAGCGTGGACGGCAAAACAAATCTCACATAAAGCGTTCGGTCATGCATGGGTTCCTAATGAACGCAGCATGCGCTATTACATGATGGATCTCGTGGAGGGGATCAATTTAAACGATTACGTCAAAAATCGCCCTCTTTCGGTCGATAATGCGATTGAATTAGGAAAATTTCTCCACCGTGCCGAAGCCCATTTACTCCATTTAGGTCTGGTTCACGGAGATATTAAACCTGAAAATATCCTCGTAAACACAAAAGAGGGTGAATCGGGAGTCACTTTTAAAATGGTCGATTTCGGATCAATCGTCGAGATCTTTTCGACCAATTCCCGTGCCGGTACTCCCTCCTATTTGGCTCCGGAACGCTTTAGCGGAAGCATCATCAACGAATCGACCGAAATCTTTTCGATCGGAGTCACCCTCTACTGGGCGCTCACGGGCAAACTGCCCTACGGTGAAATCGAACCGTTTCAAACCCCGACGTTTAAAACCGCCAAACGCCCGGTCAAACTCAATAGTAATATTCCACTTTGGCTCGACTCCATCATTATGCGCTCTATTGCCATCACACCCGATCAGCGCTATGGACATTATTCCGAGTTTTTTTACGAGCTGAAGGCACCTGAAAAAGTCAAACCCTTCTTTAGCAAAGAGACACCTCTCATCGAACGCTCTCCTGTCTTGTTTTATAAAATCGGATTTTTTATCCTCCTTGCATTGGAAATAGCCACATTCATACTGTATGTATCTAAATAATTATTAGTTTTTTCTGCAAACAGGTTTTAAAAAAACGGTGTTATAATAGTTGTTAATACGAATGCGGCTAAAGGGAAGTAGAGTAATGGGGATTTCTTTATATCGGAAAAAAGGGTGGAGTGCAGGGATATTTATATTCCTCATTAGCGCCTTTGTATCGATAGCAATAATTTGGAAAATTGAAGATACCCGTTTTCAACAAAAGCGGGCCATTACAAAAGAAGTAGCCATTGCAAAAGCGAATCAGTTTGAAAAAACAATCGAGCGCAGACTCGCATTGACGTACCCTTTTGCCGCCATGATCCAACAAATGGGGAGTGTTCCGAATTTCAAATTGATTTGTGAAGAGTTGATCGTCAATTATCCTCTGATCTCTGAAATCGCGCTTGCACCGAATGGAGTCATTTCACAAGTCGCACCTCTTTCAGGGAATGAAAAAGCGATAGGTTTTAATCTGTTAACTGACCCCATACAGAAAAATGAGGCTCTCCTCGCACTAAAAACCAGAAAGATAACATTGGCCGGACCTCTCAATCTTGTGCAAGGGGGAAAAGGACTTGTCGGCAGACTTCCCGTTTATACCGGCGAAGAAAAAAAGTTTTGGGGCTTTGTCATTATCGTTATCCGTTTCCCGGAAATTCTTGAATTTACCGTTTTGAACAAAGAGGGGTATGACTACGTGCTCACCCGAATTCATCCGCAAACACGGCTGCCTCAAGTTATTGCCCAATCCAAAACTGGAACATTGGACCAGCCGATTGAAACCACCATCCATGTCCCGAATGCCCAATGGAAGCTTGCTATCACCCCTACAAACGGATGGTACAATAAATGGATTATTTCCATTGAAGCCGCATTAGGAATTTTCATCTCTCTGCTCTTCGGATACATTGCCAAACAATACACTGAACTGAAAAGTTACCGACATTATCTCGAACAGAGGGTCAAAGAACGTACCTTTGAAATTGCAAAAACCAAAAATGAACTCCATACGCTTCTCAATACCATCCCCGATCTTATATGGCTAAAAGATATCAATGGCGTCTACTTACTCTGCAATCCTATGTTTGAACGCTTTTTCGGGGCAAAAGAGGATGAGATCGTCGGCAAAAGCGATTACGATTTCGTCAATGCGGAGCTGGCAGATTTCTTCCGTGAAAAAGACCGTTTGGCAATGGAAAAAAATGGTCTGAGTATCAATGAAGAGTGGGTAACCTTTGCCGACGACGGCCATCGTGCACTGCTCGAAACAATCAAAACTCCGATGCGTGACGAAACAGGAACGCTCCTCGGAATTCTGGGAATTGCACGTGATATTACCGTCCACTATAACCATGAAATGCGTAATCAACAGCTCTCGAATCTGTATGGGGCCCTCAGCCATTGTAATAAAACAATTGTCCGTGCCGAAACTCCGGAAGAACTTTTCATAGAAGTATGTAAAGGGATCGTTTCGGATAACGGTATCGTTATGGCATGGATCGCTCTCATCGATTCAAGCGGTGAGTATGTCCGAGTAGCCGCTTCCTATGGAGATACCCATCATTATCTGGAGGGTATTGAGATATCCATTCTTGCCGATATTCCATCCGGTAAAGGGCCGACCGGGACGGCGATACGTGAAAACCGTCCCTATTGGTGTCAGGATTTTTTAAACGATCCCGTTACCGAACCGTGGCATGAACGTGGTGCCAATGCAGGATGGAAGGGCTCTGCCGCATTGCCGATTCATCTGAATGGGAAAGTGATAGGGGCATTTACCGTCTATGCGGATAAACCTGATGCTTTTGATCAATCCAGTCAGGAACTGCTAACCGAGATGGCGATGGATATCAGCTTTGCGATGGAAAATTTTGATCGTGAAACAAAACGGAAAAAAGCCAATGCCGATTTACTCAAAACAGAAAAACTCCTGGAGGAGATGAGTTCCGCAGCCCATATCGGCGGATGGAAAATCAACCTTAAAAATGGACTCGGTATCTGGACAAAAGAGGCGTCTCTTATTTATGACTTAGAGCCTTCCGATGAAGTTACATTAGCGACAGGGCTGAGTATTTTTCATGGACCATGGCGAGAAAAAGCACAGACGGCTCTGGATACAATCATTCGTGATGGAGTTTCACGCGAGCTGGAACTCCAAATGACGACCCAAAAAGGGAACCAAAAATGGGTTAGAATGATCGCATCAGCGATCCGGGAAAGTGGAGAAATCACCCAGATTCAAGGTTCTGTCCAAGACATTACAGCCCAAAAATTGGCTGAAGAGAAAGTGCAATGGCTGGCCCATTATGATTCCCTCACCGAACTGCCGAACCGTACTCTCCTCAATGATCGAGTGAAATATGCCATCAGTATTGCTTACCGTGCACAGGAACCTGTAGCCCTGCTCTTTTTGGATCTGGATCATTTTAAAAACATCAACGATTCTCTGGGGCATTCTATCGGTGATGATTTACTCATCCAAGTCTCAAAACGTATACAGTCCATTGTGCGTGATGAAGACACCTTGTCCCGACAAGGAGGAGATGAATTTGTCATCCTCCTCCCGGGTACCGATGCTGACGGAGCGGCCCACGTTGCTGAAAAAATTATCGATGTCATATCAGAACCGTATTATATTCAGCAGCATGAACTTACCATTACCCCCTCTATCGGGATTGCGCTCTACCCAATCGACGGAAAGAATGCAGAATTACTGTTCCAATCTGCCGATGCCGCAATGTATCGGGCCAAACACGATGGACGAAATTGCTATCGGTTCGTCACACCTGAAATCCAGGCACGTTCTACTCGCAATCTTGAACTCGAAAATGCCCTTCGCAATGCTGTTAAACGAGATGAGCTGGAACTCTATTATCAGCCTCAAATATCGATTGAGACAGGGGGAATTGTCGGGGCAGAAGCTCTTTTACGATGGAATCATCCGATATTTGGAATGATCTCACCCGTAGAATTCATACCGATTGCCGAAGAGAGCGGACAAATCGTCACGATCGGAGAATGGGTTCTTCGTCGTGCACTCGGACAATTAAAATCGTGGATTTCTGAGGGAATAGAGCCCTTTCTAATGGCCGTCAATCTCTCCGCTATCCAGTTCCGTCATCCCCAACTCGTTTCATTGATCTTAAGTATCCTCGATGAGCTTCAGCTGCCGACACACTATCTGGAACTCGAATTGACAGAAGGAATCGCAATGGAGAATCCGCTTCATGCTATCGAGTTGATGAAGGAGCTTGACAGTCATGGAATACGGATGTCGATCGATGATTTCGGAACCGGGTACTCTTCACTCAACTACCTCAAAAAATTCCGGGTCTATAAACTCAAAATCGATCAATCTTTCATCCATGACATAACTGAAAATTCAGAAGATAAAAGCATTGTACAAACGATCATCAATATGGCGAATAGTCTCAATATGATTACGATTGCAGAGGGAGTCGAAACCGCTGAACAGCTTTCACTGCTGCGTGAAAACGGTTGTAAAGAAGTGCAGGGATATTATTTTAGCAAACCGCTCCCCGCACAGGAATTTAAAGCATATGTATTAAATCCGACGCTGCCGTAATCTTATTTTTCCAAAATATAAAGATTATTGCTCGGATGGCACTCAGCGACAAACCGCTCTTTCAATTCACGGTCAAACGTCATCAGATAGGCATTTGCATTGCGGAGTGAAAGCTTTTGAAAGTGTCCCAGTAAAATATCATCGGCTACGTTTTTGCCGTGATCGCATTTGGTGAAATTAAACGACTGAAGCGTCTTTTTATAGTCGTACAAATCCGCTTCCCATTGGCTTTTATACAAATAGAGCGAGTCGGGATTAGCTGCAACATAAATACGGTTATCGGGAATATCGAATTTCTCGATGACGTCATTAAAAAGTGATCCGATATTCGAAAAGTTTTCAATATCCCAAAACAGATAATCTCCTCTGTTCTGAGTCGCTTTTACTTTGTTGATCAACGTGAGACGTTTCGAAATATTGTAGTGGTTATGGGCAATATCGTTGATCAGTTCGATCTTGTTTTTGAGCTTTTCGGCATCGGCGGTGTCAAATTTCAACACTTTTCCCAGAGCGATATAGAGATCGATATCGGCGAGTTCCTGTCTCGCTCCCCCTTTTTGGTAATTTTCCAATGCTTTGAGCTTGTACTGAGGAAAAATAAGTCCGATTTCCATCGTTTTTCCTGCACCGAAAGCATTTTTGACTTTGGATAAAACGCGTTTCGCTTCATCATTTTCTTCGATTTCAATGGAACCGTAATATTTTTGATTGATAATAATTTTTTGCATGATTCGCATTTTACTGATCACAACTTAGTTCTCTCTTCGATATTATTCCTATCTCTTACCCAAAATTTCTTTTTATATGTCACAATTACCCTCCAAAACAGTTTAAAGGTTTTCAATGCTCTCTTCCGCTTGTCAAGATACGATCCGAGCCGCAGTATGGCTCTCAACCAAACCGGCAGGAGAATTCCATCGAATACAAGTGATCAGTGACGCGCTCGATCTTCCCTTCCCTTTTTTGGCAAAATCGCTTCAGAAACTGGTCCATGCACATCTTCTAATCTCTCAACGCGGTGCGACAGGCGGTGTCACGCTCGCACGCGAAGCTTCGGAAATTACACTCTTATCCATTATAGAAGCCGTGGACGGAACCACCTTTTTTGATGCCTGCGTTTTGGGGATCGGAGATTGTGAAGCGGAAAAACCGTGTGCCCTGCATGCCCAATGGGATATATGGAGACAAGAGATGCTGGAGATGTATGCAGCAATGCGCTTAAGTGATATTACGGATGACGTCACTTTACGAAAAGTAAAACGGATTTAAAACAACCTAACTGCTAGACTCGCTATCAACTCTTATTTTTGCTCGACTCTATTACGCCCATTCATTTTGGCCGAATACAATGCATTATCAACACGGGCCAAAGCAGTATCAAAATTACTGTCCTCATACGACAATACTGTCAGGCCGATACTCACCGTAAAAATTATTTTCTCCCTACCATACTTTACCGTATGATTGGATACTTCTTCTCGAATCCGGTTGGCTAAGACAACTGCTCTGTCTATTGTCGTATCAGGTAAAATCACAGCAAACTCTTCTCCTCCGATTCTACCTGAAATATCCGTTTTACGTAAATTTCTTTTTAAAATACTCGTGAATCTTTTTAATACTTCATCACCGGCCAGATGTCCGAAAGTATCATTGATATTTTTGAATTTATCTAAGTCCAGCATCATTAAAGCGGTAGCATTATTTTTATTACGCTGTACTCTAAAAATTTCTTCTTCCAAACGGCCAGTAAAATATCTTCGATTAAACAATCCGGTCAAATAATCCGTAGAAGCTTGCTCTTCGAGCTGATGCTGAAGCTTTTTTTCACTTGTAATATCTAAAATACTCCATACAATCCCTACACTTTGTTTCTCAAGCTCTATTGGTGCACCAAAAAACTCGCAATCAATATATTTCTGATCTTTTCTTTTGAGTGTATATTCAAGTTTTAGTGACAGATTATTGTGCGCTACGCTAAATTTTTCTTTGACGGTTTCATACGATTCCTGAGTAATATGAATAAGCTGTGTATTCTGCCCTAACAATTCATCCTTTGAATATCCGATAATGTCGCAAAAACGTCTATTCGCCATCATGATCTGACCACTGTTATTAACCACAAAAATACCGGAAGCATTATTTTCAAAGATCATTTCAAACCGTTTTTTGGCAAAATACAATTCATCGAGTGCGAACTTCCGCTCCAAAAAAGATCCAGCCCATCGTGCTAATAACCGCATAAATTCATAATCGATTTCATCGTATTCCAAATATCTGCCGTTCGGTGAAGAAAAATTGATTGTTCCGTATATTTCAGAATTCACTCTGACGGGCGCACCGATATAAGATACGAGAGCAAATTCTTTATGACATGGATGACCGACATATTGTGACTTTGTAACATCGGTAATGGCGAGAACGTCATCTATTTCCAATGTCGTTTTACAATATGTAGAACCAAGTGCGAACAGTTGCCCGTCATACAGGGTATCTGTCGGCGACGATTGAACTTCAACTGTATAATTTTCACCGACAATATGACTGACAATAGCAAACTCCAGACCGAAATACTCTTTCCCGACAATGAGTGCTTGAAGTAATGTCTCCTTCGGATCCAGGTTGGATATAGCGGCAATTTCATTAAGTTTTTGGAGAGCATTATTTTGCCGTTCAACAATTTCATATTTATGGAACAAAACACTCTCCTTCTCGTTTTGACATATTTTTATTTTCTATAATCTATCCCTGCATGTTTAAATTATAACTTAACTTGTATGCAGAGATGGGTTAAATCACAGCAATATCCGCTGATAGAAATACAAAACAATAAAACTATAAATAATAATCATACTATTGTTTATTTTTTAAACAATAGACTGCATTCTATTTCGGACTTTTTACTCTACAATTATTTCAGACAAAATAGTCTTAATAAGGAGTTCGATATGAAATGCTTGAATGTTTTAGGAAAAGGTGCTTTGCTACTCTCCATCGCCGCTTCTATTGCGATGGCTGCACCGGAAAAAACAAATCTGAAAATCGGTTTCATCGCCCTAACCGATTGTGCGCCGATCGTTATTGCAAAAGAGAAAGGATTCTTTGCCAAACACGGTTTGAACGTTGACGTTGTAAAAGAAGGCGGCGGCTGGGCCGGCATTCAGCAAAAAGTGATCAGCGGCGAATACGACTATTCCCACGCACTTGCGGGAATGCCGTTAGCAGCGACACTCGGCATCAGCGGAAATACACCGATGTATGCCCTCCTCTCCCTCGATTACAACGGTAATGCGATCACTTTCGGAAACGATGTCATCACACAAATGGAAAAATACGGTTTGGATGCGGTCAAGCGCCCAGTTACCTCTGCTTCGCTCAAAAAACTGATCGATGCCAAGCATGCCGCTGAAGGCGCAAAATATAAACCGCTTGAATTCGGTATGGTATTCCCTGTCTCTACCCATAACTATGAAATCCGCTACTGGATGGCTATGAGCGGGATTGATCCGGATGCCGATACCACCTTGAAAGTTGTTCCGCCGCCTCAGATGGTAGCAAACCTCCAAGCCGGAAATATCGACGGATATTGTGTCGGTGAACCGTGGAATGAACGGGCGGTTATGGCAAATCTCGGGTCTTCTTTGGTAACCAACTATGACATTTGGAATAACAAACCCGAAAAAGTTTTGATGTCGACCAAATCGTTTGCCGACAAAAATCCGGAAACTACCCAAGCCGTCATGCAGTCGATCATCGAGGCGCAAAAATGGCTCGATGCTTCATGGGATAACCGAAAAGAGGCTTCCGCCATCCTCTCTAAAAAAGAGTACGTCAATGCACCCAAAGACATTATCGACAACTCCATGACCGGAACATTTCAGTTCCTAAAAGGCAAACCAAGCGAACCGAATCCGATGTTTAACGTCTTTGCCAACGATTATGCGGCATATCCGTTCTACAGCCATGGAATGTGGTATTTGACCCAAATGATCCGCTGGGGACAAATCGATAAGCCAATCGATATGAAAAAAACAGTCGAAGCGGTTTACCGTCCCGATTTGTTTGCCAAAGCGGCAAAAAGCGTTGGATATTCTCTGCCGGCTTCTCCGTGGAAAATCGACGGTAAAGACCAATATAACAAGTTCATTGACGGCAAAGTGTTTGACCCCAATCATGCCGTGGATTATATCTATGACACCAAAGTCAATCATGCCAAAGTTTCCAAAACCGCTTTAGCCAAAGCCAATACGTGGAAAGTCAAAACACTCCAGCCTGCATACGTATGCCCATACGGTCCGGCAGGATGTGCCAATCCTAAATACATCAAATAAGGGCTGAGTCATGAATTCAAAAGCGTTTGAATTGGGCAAGAGGATCGTTCTTCCTCTGCTCGTACTCGTACTCATCATCGCGGGATGGTCGGCACTGGCAAGCCATGTCGAACAGTTTCCGACTCCGAGTGAAACCTACGATGTCGCGAAAGAGGTATTTGCCGATCCGTTTTATATCAACAATGAGGATGACAAAGGGATAGGCTGGCAGGTACTCAACTCTCTTGAGCGGGTATTCGGCGGATTCGCTCTGGCAATTCTTGTCGGAGTACCTTTAGGTCTATTGATCGGGATGAGCAAAAATGCGTTTATCGCATTCAACCCGTTTATTCAGATACTTAAGCCGGTTTCACCGTTGGCATGGCTGCCATTGCTTCTTTTTGTGTTCAAAGATATTAACCTGACTGCAATCACAACCATTTTTATCACCTCGATCTGGCCGATTATCATCAACACGGCACTTGGGGTGAGAAGTGTAAGCGAGGATTATCTCAACGTTGCAAAAGTGTTGCAGCTGACGCCGTTTGAGAAAGTATTTCAGATCATCCTCCCGGTTGCGGTTCCGTTTATTTTTACGGGAATGCGGCTCTCACTGGGGATTGCATGGCTCGTTATTGTCGCAGCTGAAATGCTCACCGGCGGTATAGGAATCGGGTTTTGGATCTGGGATGAATACAACAACCTAAACTATCACTCGATCATCATCGGAATTGCGATCGTCGGGGTGATAGGGCTGATTTTGGATGGCATCATGGGTGTGATTGCCGATTTCTTTGATTATCGAAAGCGAGGACGGGCATGAGTGTAAAACCATTTTTAAAAATCGATCATGTCGATAAAATCTTCCCTTTGGGCGGAGGAAAAGAGTATGTCGCACTTCGGGATGTCAAACTCGAGATTAAAGAAAATGAAATCGTTTCGATTATCGGGCACTCTGGCTGCGGAAAATCGACGATTCTCAATCTGATAGCCGGCTTGGATACGATCAGTAACGGAACCATACTGTTGGAAGACAAACATATTACGGCACCCGGACCGGAACGTGCCGTGGTCTTTCAAAACCATTCGCTCCTCCCGTGGCTCAGTGTCTATCAAAATATCGAGATGGCCGTACGAAAAGTGTTGGGCAAAGATCTCAGCAACAGCGAAATCCGCGATCACGTGATGAAATATATCCAAATGGTCAATCTCGACCATGCCAAAGACAAATTCCCCGGTGAGATCAGCGGCGGGATGAAACAGCGTGTCGGAATCGCCAGAGCCCTCGCCATCGAGCCGAAAGTGCTGTTGATGGATGAGCCGTTCGGAGCGCTCGATTCGCTCACACGCGCCAATCTGCAAGATCATTTGATGCGGATTCAGATGCAAACAGGCAATACCGTCATCATCATCACTCACGATGTCGATGAAGCGGTCCTTCTGAGCGACCGCGTCATCATGATGACCAACGGCCCCGAAGCGACGATCGGAGAAGTGCTGGAAGTCAATCTTCCGCGTCCCCGCAATCGTTTGGAATTACAGCATAACGAAGAGTATCTTCGATGCCGTGGCGCGATTATCGAGTTTCTCTATTCGAAATTTGCAAAAGAAGATGAATAAAATGCACGCTTGCGTGCATGGGCATTGCGCCGAGCAAAACTCAGCGTTAGCGTAACAAAGCGGGGCTTTGCTCCGTTTGTGTAATAAACTATACTAAGGATTCATATATGAAAAAAGTCACACTATCAGCAGTAGCTGTATTAACCTTGTTGCCGAATGTACTGAGTGCAGACGGTTTTACCCTCTTTAGCGATGCAAAAGTGAATGGGGAAGTTCGTCCTCGTTATGAGAGTGTGGATGATCA